>NZ_JXYF01000122.1:0-523 GCF_000967735.1 Paracoccus sp. S4493 | reverse complement strand
TCGACGTGATCCGCAAGGACCGCGACATCGGCGACTATGTCGTAACTTTCCGCGGATCGGGCGACGACCTCACCGTGGACATCGCCACCGACGTCAAGGTCAAGGTCCCGGTGATCGGCGTCGCCGCCTATCGCTTTTCCCAGACCAGCACCGAGACCTGGCGTGGCGGCCAGCTGGCCGGCCTGGCCTCGCGCACGGATGACAACGGCACGCCGCATGACATCCGGGTCGGTGCGACCTCGCTGATCCCGGCCAGCCTGTGGAACGCCGACATGGTGCGGTCATCGGCGGTGCTGAACACCATCGACGGCAGCACCGACCCGATCAGCGTCAGCAACCTGGGCACAGAAAACGTGGCCACCGGGTCGGGCACGGTCGCCGCCACGCATTACGCGCTGCGCGGCGGGCTGAACCGCGACCTGTGGTATGCGGATGCGACGCTGGTCCATGTCCGATTTGCGGCCGAGGACGGATCGCAGGTCGACTACGTCCTGCGCTAGCCCCTGCCCCCGGCCCGCCATGC
>NZ_JXYF01000121.1:0-272 GCF_000967735.1 Paracoccus sp. S4493 | reverse complement strand
GTCCTTGCGGATCACGTCGAAGGCCAGGCGCCCCGATGCGGGGACGCTGGCGCCGGGGGATGCCATCGCGGCAGGCGCCAGGGCCAGTACGGTCAGCAGCGACAGAAGGCGGGTCATGCGGGTTTTCATGTCAGATTGTTCCCATGCCGATGAACAGGTTGCGGTTCGCATCCGCGATGGCGCGGCGGCCATGCATGACGCGGGTGTTGTCCAGGATGGCGATGTCGCCGTCCTGCCAGTTGATCTCGTGCGTGACCTCCTCGGCCAAGGCG
>NZ_JXYF01000120.1:0-19775 GCF_000967735.1 Paracoccus sp. S4493 | reverse complement strand
GCCGCGACGTCGCGCTTACATTTTTGGGATTTCGTCGCAAAGTGAATTGCGCCTTAAAAGGCCGCTTCAAAGCCTGATCGGCTCGACATCAACACAGCATGCGCTGGACGGCCGCATGTAAATTAGTTCAAGAAAGTGTCCCAATCTGCGTAGCGACTGCTGAGTAGAAGAGGCCGCTCGCGACGATGACGAGCAGGTGCCAGATCGTTCGATGAAACGGCAAGCGCGTTGCCACGAAAAACCCAAATCCCACCGTATAGATGAGCCCACCACCCAAGATCAGTCCGAAGACAAGTGAGGACATTCCGCCGAAAAGCGCGTCTCCGGCAATGACGCCTGACCATCCCATGATCAGATACAGGCTTATGGCGACGCTGCGCCATCTATTCGGCACGAACGTGCGCAATCCCACCCCGAGAGCCGCGCAGCTCCATATCCAGACCAGAAACCACCCGGTCTCATGGGGAGACAGAAGCGCGAATGCCGTATAGGTGCCGGCAATCTTCAGGTAGATTGCCGAATGATCGAGCCGCTGCAGGTACGGTGTCCAGGTCTGTGGATGCGTCATGTTGTAGAGCATCGAGCATAAGATCATCGCGATGAGTGTGAGACCGTATACCGAAGCACCGACCAACCCGAAGTCCGTAGTGTCTGTTGACAATGTCCTCATGATCAGGAGGGGAACCGCGAGCAGTGCTGCTGTCAAACCGGCAATATGAACCAACAGGTCCGACATGGTTTCGAGCCGGCTGTATTCGATGCGACGCGGTAGGTAAAAGCTCATCAATAACCTTCCATCGTTGATCGCTTCAAAAACCGCGCGGCTGATATTGAATCAGCTTGGGACAAAACCTCAGACGTGTACGCGTGCTTCAGGCCGCATCCTGCGTCGGCTAAATGATGATGTCACGAAGAGCACTGACATCCCTTATTTGCCTTTCACTTCCGAGCGCGTCGTCACGAGCAAGCCTCCGGCCTGCTTGATTGACGTGCCGCATCACGTCGCCAGCCGGATGCCGACTGAAATCAAGTCCGGTTTGACTGTTCAGTTCCTCCAGGCTGACCTGGTAGAGACGAAAGGGCTCAAATGTCAGCGTCGTCTCCAGATCGCCTAGCAAGTCTTCCTGGGTCAGAATGAATGCGGTCAGACGCGGCAGGTCCTCGAGATCGCGCCACCCGATCAGCTTCCAGAATGCCGCCGGGATACGAGCCCCTCGATATTCGATGTCAGTCGGACTGAAGATCGGACCTGCCTGCACGGACAGACGCAGCTTGGCGATACCGGCTTGAGCAAACACGTGATCCTCGAGCTCTCCCCAGAGGCCCTGACGGGAGGACTGGTTATAAGCCTGATGCTGCGGGGCGATATTGGTGTAGTAGAACGAGTCGGCATTGGCCTGCTGCGCTTCGGCGATGCCGCCCCAACACAGGTCTGCGCGCCGGGCGATGTGACCCCGGTCGAGAACGTTGTCGCTATAAAGCGCGTTTCCCCATTGGTATTCGGCGTCAATGCGAGGATCGAGGACAAATTCTGACCGCGGAAGTTTCACCATCCGGGCCCCGTCCACGTTCCAGGCAACATAGCGCGCCATGCGCCGCTCAGCCGACAAACACAGGCTGAAATGGGTATAGGGGATGCTTGTACGGCCCTCGAAGAGAACCGCGTCAAGCGCCATGTCATCAGAAAGACCCGGCTCCGGAATAGGAATACCTGTGAACCCGGCATCATAGCCGTCGCGCGGGTCATCTCCATCAAGTCCCGCGGTCATATCTGGATAGTTCTCTAGGTGATCCCCCGTGCACGTTTTGACTGCCGGGGGGGAGACAGTGCCCGGCGACCAAGTCAGGTCCAAACTGCCGCTCGTGACGATCTGCCGATCAGCAGCGGACTGGCCTGGGTCAGATCTACCGCGCACTCTGTCGCCAACACCCGCGTGATCGTCCATTCGCACCGTGAGATCCACACTCCGTACGGTATGGTCAGCAGGGACGGGAATGCCATTGAGCGCAACGAGTGCTGATCCCTCCGCGCGTCCGGGACAGTCGCTCGATGGTTCACCTTGGACAATGACATTGACGCTTAATTCCAGAAGACTGTTGCCGTCCTTCCGTTGTATCCGGACGAAGGTCCCATTGGCAGCGGCAGGATGGCCGACGCCATTGATCCGGATATGGCAGCCGGTGCTTTTCTCGTTCGTTTCCGACTTCGACATCATGCTGTCCCCGGCCTGTACAGGGTGATGAGACATCGTGAGTGTAACACGGGCAAGAAGATCACGTACACGATGACGTCGGTAGGCTTGCACATGATCTTCAACGTCTGAGGGCGGCATCGCTCCTTGGTGCATGCTTAAGGATCGGACAGAGCTTTGGGCCAAGCCGCATGCATAAGCTCAGGCTAAAAGCCATTTCCAGCTCTTCGCAGGGTCTGCACCTGACCGGTCGCTGAGCGACGCGGCATTGAGGTCACGCCACCTCTGCGTCTGAGGACATAAGCCACAGCCTGACCGCATCCCTGGATGCCCCGAAGATGCCGAAGCTATCCAGCATTTTGACGCAGGTTGCAGGATCAGCCACCGGCCGCGGGCGCTTGCCATGATCCGCCCGCCATACGCAGACCACAGATCCCTGCTCGTCCGTTTCGGCAATCAGCATTCTATCCGTATTCGTGTTCATCCTGCGGCCTGTATCCCCGTCTCACACAGGTCAGATAATCCTGTGCGTGATCACGGGCCATATGTCTAAATAGCAGGATTGCGTGCGCCTCGAATTCAGAAAATCGCGGATCTTGGCGGAGAGCTTCTGGCCGCGTCACTTTATCCACAATTTCTGGGGATAGTTCTGGGGATGGGAAGCTGGTCCGAGATGTTGTCTGGCTGCACTGATAGGCTGCCTCTACCCCACTTAGAGGCCCTTCTATTAGCGTGAAGGTGTCCTACGAGCGGGAAGGGCCTGAGCAGATGGGGGGCCTTTTTTCTGTCCGCCTGCAAAACTGGTGTCATGGCACTTGTGCTGTCGCCCACTCCACATAGAAAAGCGGCTGCAGTTCCCTGCAGCCGCCACCTGTCCCAGGCAATCTCTCATGCCCAAACAATTACGGGACCATGCCTCATCAGGCAAGACATACAGCCTCCTTGGTTCAGTGCCGTCACGGAAGTGACACGGACGGCATCAGCGGTTTTCTATCCGATCAGCTTCTGATCAGGAAGTCCGCCAGCACGAATCCATCGGCATGCATTGCCCGGGTGAGTTGGGCGGAGCTGTATCTGCTGTCATGCGTGATGTCCCGCCCGGCCCAGGACGGGCGTGGAAACTCGTGATGTTCGTGCGGCAGCTCCACATCGCAGGTCACCAGACCCGCCAGCGCACCCAGATACTCGTCGACTTGCCAGAGCAGGCCGCAGAACTGGATATCATGCCGCCGCTTTTCCAAGCTCGGAGCGCTCGGGAACTCGCTGATCATGTCGGCCGCCTGGTCGGGCGCCAGATCGAAATGAAACTCGCTGCGGGAAACCCCTGTGCGGTTGCCCTTGATGGTCAAGGTCGCCTGGTCATCACAGACACGGATCCGCGCCTTGCCGGTCTCGAAGCGGGCGACCAGATAGTCCTTGATGTGGTGACAGCCCAAAGTCATGTCTCGCCAATCATCACTGGTCACAAGGAACTTGCGTTCAATCTCGATACTCAATCTCGCCTCGTTGGTTGCGGCCCATGCGCAGGCCGATCAGACTGGTCAGGGGCCGTCGCGGCGGCTCCTAGGGCGCAGCGTACGGCTTTGCCCTGATCTCAGCGCTTCTTCTTGATGAGCGCGCGCAGCCCTTCGCGCATGCCGGGGCAGCGCAGCAGTCGCGCAGCTTTCTCGCTCGAGACCACGATCCTGTCGCGTTTGCGTCGCTCGGGCCATCGCTTCAGCATCTTCTCCACCCGCATTGCGTAGAGTGTCAGCAGAACCTTCCGTCCACCCTGCCTACACGTCACGACGGTTTTTTGGCCAGGGTGGATGCGGCCCCGGATGCCGCCCTCCTCGTAAGCTTCCCGACGGGCAGATCCCCTGCCCGACATGCCCGGAATACGGCGCCCCTTCGGATGGATCCATTCCTTGCTTCCCGGCCGGCTGACCAGAACGACCTTGTGCCGCCCTTTTTCAGGAAGAAGACAAAGAACGCCGTATCGTTTCTCAGCCACCGGCCAACTCGCGAACAAGAGATACCCCTGTCAGTGCCAGCGACTTGTTGCCGAAGCGCTTGTCGGTGCTGACATCCCGACCGAACCACGCCGGCGCAACGAACTCGCGAGCATTGGCTTCGGATTGGAATTCGACCTCGACCATCACCAGCGGTGCAAGATCACCCTCGAAGATATCCAGCTCGTAGGGCAGCCCCCCGTCCAGCTGACCGACCCACCGGGTCTTCACGACGCGGCGGCCTTCTGTCTGCGGCCATAACATCTCGAACTGCGCCTCGCTGATCTCGATCTCACGCTCACCCCGAACGATACCCTCTCCGGATTTCACGCAGAGAACGAATGTCTCATCGGTCTGGCGAAGCCGAACCTCGACGGAGTCCCCAGGCACGGTCAGATAGCCTTGGCGCAGGGACGATCTGTCGGCCAGAGACAGGTCAGGCATCGCCGCCACCAGGAACTTCCGCTCGATCTCGACGGGTGCTTTCATCGCGCTCAGCCCTCCATCAATCGTGTCTGAACTTCTTCGTAGATCTGCCGGTATGCTTGCGCGGACGGACGCTCAGACGCGAACGCCAGCACCGGGGCTCGATTGACACCCATCCTCTCGACATCGGTGGAAAACGGAAGGGCGGCCTCCATGATCCGTTTCGGGTAGGCCTCGCGCATGCGTGCCATGGTCTCGCCATGCAGGCTTTTCTGCCGCTGCACCATCGAGAAGAAGGCCGCGATCTTCTTCTTGCTGCCCTTCGCGCCCTCCTGGCCGTCGATGAAGTCCAGAAGCTGCTCGAACGTCCTCTCCGACAGAGTGGTGGGAATGACAGGGACCACGATCAGGTCCGCCGCCTGGAGGACGCTCTCGGAGAGTGTCGAGATGTTCGGAGGGCAGTCCAGGACGATGATGTCGTAGTCGCCGCCGACAGCCTTCAGCGCCTTCTTCAGGCGCGACTGGCTGTTCTTCATCCTTGAGAGAAAGACGTCGAAATCGCGAAAGGTCATGTTGGCAGGGAGGATGTCCAGATTTTCAAAGTCGCTTCCGCGAATGGCCTTTGTGACTTGTTTGGCCTCCTCAAAGAACGCCTCGTTGTCCAGTTTCTGAGATGGCTTCACGCGAAAGTAGAAGCTCGAGGCACCTTGGGGATCGAGGTCGCAAAGCAGGACGCGATTGCCGGCCTCGGCAAAGGCATAGGCGAGGTTGACGGAAGCGGCCGTCTTCCCGACGCCTCCCTTGTTGCTGTAGCAGGCGACAATCTTCATCTCAGGCTTCCTTGGCGTTGAAGAGTGAGCGGAACTGATCACGGACATCTGGGCCGTCGAACTGATTGAAACTGGCCATGATCCGGGCGCGCTCTTCCTGCTGCCGTTCATGCAGCACGGCGATCAAGGCGCCGATGCTCTGTGCCAGGGCGAGGTCCTGCCTGTGTCCGATCGGCTCGTGAGCGTCCATGAAGCTCTTCAGAAATGCCTGCTGGACGGAATAGTCGTTGAAGAGCCCAAGATTGTCCTGAAGACGCTTGAGGGGTTTCAGGATGGGTTTGACGGCCGCCGCCGGATAGAGAGGTGCAAAGAACTCCATGAGGTAGCGAAGCTTCTTGCAGCCAATCCGCAGCTCGTGGACCTGTTCGTCAGGCGTGTCGGCCGTGATCTCGCGGGCGATGCGACACACCTTGCGGTAGCGCTTCCAGATCAGCTGACGGGCATAGTCCCCGACCGGGGCGTCTGCCCTCGGCCCCTTTCCGGGACCCCTTGTCTGGAGAAATTCAGCCTGCAGTGCCTCGATCCCAGCCTGATAACGGGCGCTGTCAAGATGGGCTGCCATGGCACGGTGCGCGCGGCGGCGCTCCTTGCGAAACATCTTGAACATCTGCTCCAGCCCCTCATGCAGAGAGGAAGGCACCATCGCGAAATACTCGTCCTTGGCCAGAAGGTAGACGTCCAGATCCCGAAGCCGGCCTGTGGCAGACATCAGTTCGGACGCCTTATGCTTGAAGTCCGCGGTCTGTTCATCCGGATACACGCCTTTGAAGAGGCTCAGAGCTGATCTGACTTTTCGCAGGGCGACGCGGTAATCGTGCAGAAACTCCGTGTCATGATCGGCGATGACCCCGGCCTCATTCTCGCGGGCCACCTGCAGATAGACCCTGATGATGTCGGTCGCTGTTTGCCATGCCGTGGCATTGTCGAGGATGGCGACGTCGGGTTTCGCACTGTATCTGGGATAGTCTGGAAACAGCATCGAGGACAGCTCGGCCGTGCGAGGCGAAGGGCTCTCGGAGATAGCCTCAAGATGTTCGCCCAGTCTTCTCAGGGCTTTATCGTATCCCCGCAGCGGCTGCAGCGCGGCGATCGTCACTGTCATGCCCCTGCCGTCGGGTTTCAGCGTCGTTAGATGCGCCCGGACAAGCGTCTTCCTTTCGTCATCGGTGACCGTCAGATCCCGATGAGTGACAGTTCCGGACCCGATCCTCAGGAGACTGCGCAGAGGCGGGACGTGCTTGAGGGCGGCCTTGACGGGCCCGTCTTTCAGGTCGGCCACGAACCGATCAGTCCCGCCGGCCTTTTGAGCCACAAGGTCTGTGGATCCCTCCAGCAAAGTGAGTGTCCTTCCCGATCTCAACACGAGATGGCCAGCGGCGTGAAGGGACCCGATATGGTCGTCGAGCATGTCAAACGTCGCGTCATCGGACTGACCAATCTGAAGCGACAGACCATCCGGCATCTCTGCCAGATTGGCGTCGGCCAGCGCTCCCGGAAGGATGAGAACCGTTTGAGATGCCCGCTTCATGATTTCTTGCCTGCCGCCTTCTTGAGATAGCTGTCGACCAGCTCCTCGATGATCTTCTGCACGCTCGTATCGTCCTCTATGGCCCGTGTCTTCAGCGCCTTGAGGGTCTTGCGATGAAGCCGCAGGGACGTGTTCACCTTCTTGGCGTCCTCGGATTTGGGGCTGGCAGTCTTGCTTTTCGGCATTGATGACACCCGGTAACGATGACGTCATGATGTCATCATGGGCGGTCAAATGGCAAGACCATTTCTGATGTTAGCCCACAGATGATCTCATAGACGACGTAGCCGGAAATCTTGCAGCTTCGTCAGGTGATGAGACAATGCCGTCTTCATGGGCACTGTGTGCTTGCTGGAGCCGTATTCAGGACGTTCACGCAGGCGTGTGCGCTTTAAAGTTGTAGGATCCGACATGGCATTGCCAAGTTGGGTGATTGTGGGCGCAAAGGGGGGCGAAGCGTGAGCGCTTATGCGTTCATCTCGAGCGCATAGTCGTTCCACAGGCTGAAGGCGTCAGCCCGTGCGTGGCGGTATGAAGATGCGGTGAGACGATAGCGGCGGGGACGGAAGAGGGTGTTGATCTGGTCATGGGCGGCGAGGAATCTCTGCGCCTGTCGTTGGGACTTGAAGCGTCCCATGATCTTCTCTCGCCGTCGCGTTGGTCTGTGTGAGCCCTCGACCAGGTTGTTCAGCCCCTTGTGTGCCCTGTGGTCGGCGTCGGGAGCCAGGTTCCGGATTGGCTTGAAGTAGCTGCGCAGCTTGTCGGTGATCATCACACGCGGCTGGCCGAATTGCGCGATGAGCCTTGCCAGAAAGCGCCTCGCGGCTCTGGCGTTCCGGCGGGTTTGCACGAGGATGTCGAGCGTGTGGCCATTGGCGTCAACCGCCCGCCAGAGCCAGTGTTTCCTGCCGCGTATCGGGATGACGACCTCGTCCAGATGCCACTTGTCCGACGGCCCCGGCCTATCGCGCCGGATGCAGGTGGCAAACTGCGCGCCAAAGCGGTTAACCCAAAGCCTGATGCTCTCGCGGCTGACGATCACGCCGCGCTCTGCCAGAAGGTCCTCGACGTCAGCCCCGCTCAGGGCGAAGCGGTGATATGCCCAGACGGCGTAGGCAATGATCTCACGGGGAAAGCGAAACCCCTTCAGGCGCGGCATGGATGATGGCGTTTTCATCCGAGATCCTGTAGCAGGCGCTTCACGACACAACAACTTGGCAATGCCGGTAGGGCGCAGTCCCGCCAGCCTTTCAATAGATCATCGACTGTGTGGCGGTCGGTGCGTGACCTTTTCCGAAATGTACGTAGCTCCGGAATCCATCAAGAGACCCGCGACGGAGTCATAGCTTTCCGTGACTGTAACCGCCGTTCCGTCCGTAAGGCTGAGCATACAACGGTCATCTGCTTGGGCTGTCATTCTGACAATCTGAGTGACCGAAACCGAGATGGAATAGCGGGCACCATCGCTGCCAAGCTGGTTAAGTTCGATGAAGCGCATTTTCACAGATCCTCTTTCTCCCGGAGAAAAACCGTCTGCCAAGCAAATAAGATGCATAAAGATTTGGTAAGTGCCGCATGAGCCTTCACAAGACCATCACCACTGGATCCCGCATCACCCGCGCCATGTCGATCACCGACGCCCTGGCGGGGGCTTTCCTGACCGAAAAGGCCGTGCTCGACTTTGATCAGTATGGCACCCACGAGTTTGACCGGCCGGGCGTCGACACCGTCGACGGGAAAGGCACCAGCGACCCGCACCGGGACGCGCAGGTCATTGCTGCGGTAGTGGAGGCTCTGTCGGATCATGTCAGCGGCCGACGCATGGCCACGCAGATTGCCGAGCTGGCCCGCGCCCTCAGCGCGCCGGACTGGGGGCAGGGGGATCGCATCAGCATCACACCCTGCGGATGGGAATGGAGCGATGAAGAGGGGTGCTTCGTGGCCGGCAAATCGCGTGACGGCAGCACCTGGGTCTGGCGCGACCGGAACCGGAATATGCACGAGCGCAAAGGCGACGTCTGCGCGATCAGCTACACCGGCACCGCCAGCATGGTCGCCACTAAGCGCTGCAACTACTTGGCATGGTGCGGGGCGCTGCTGGACCTCTGGGCGGTGCTGAGCAGGCCAGGAATGCTGGACACGATCGAGATCACCGGGGCGCTGCCGGCGCTGGCGCCTTGGCGGGAAGCTGATGCTAAGCCGTAGCCATTCGGGCCGGGTTGGGATCGACACGCACTCCAAGCTCATAAGCCAAGGCTTCCAGTCCGTCGATGATCGCATCGTAGGACGTCCCAGACTTCGGGAAATCCGCCCGGAGCTGGCGGTAGAAGGCAAGCTGCTTGGGGAGTTCATCAAGTGGATAGGAGTCGGTCGAGTGGGTGCCGGACATGGTGAAAGTCGTATCGGTATGCGTGATTTTCATGCGCGGTTTCTGCCCGATGCCAAGGCCGGGGTGCAAGGTTGATCCGCGAGCTTTGCAAGCTTGTAGCGGCCTTCGCCGTGCTGATCGTGGTGCTGTCGTGGGCTGGGTTCTTAACGACCAGTAACCGCAATTATGTAACAATCAAGTGATCGAAGCTCAAATCATGAAGCGACTTAAAGGTTTTTCGCCTACGGCTCATGGCCTACTTCTAGAAGCTCGCGACAAACTCTAGTTGTTGCCGTGTAAATCGGCGAGCCTGAAGACCAAAGTCGATTGGCGTTCATACGCAATATCATAAACAGCGCCCGCCCAACCTTCTCGTTTAGCGAGAAGGCCCCGCAGTTGCGGGGCCTTTTGATGGTACCAGACACGCGGATCAGGTTTTGGACGATGGTGTCTTTCCCGACTTTGCTGGACCACTACCCGTCTTCGCCTCGCCGGGTGTCTTCTGCAAGTTCTCCAGAGAGGCAGCCTTATCGCCGTCGTCGTCGGTTAGCTCGCCTTTGGCAGCCGACACGACATTGGTCACGGCAGCCTTCGCCTCTTCCACTCCAGCAGAGACGGCACTGCTGACCCGGTCTTTTTCTTCGTGATAGATTTTTTCTGCTTCGTCAAAGAGCTGATCTCGATAGTCCCTCAGCAACTCGTCCTCGCGTCTTGTTCCGGGCAGCATCGCTCCCAATGCCGCCCCGCCGAGCAAGGCAAGAGCTCCGAACAACAGGGGTTCGTTGTCATAATGACGCGCAATTTTTCTATTGGCCTGCGCCATCTGACGACTGACGGCATCGCTGGCATCCAACGCTTTCCGACGGGCTGCCTCGACCCTGAGGCGAGCCTCCTCGCCAAAACCTTCGGTGCCTTCGCTGAGGCGATCACGCAGATGAAAAGCGTGATTTTTCGCTGTATCAATCATGCCAACGTCTTTCATGGATCTGACAGACTGATCAGAACGCGCCTCTGCGTGTCGATCCGTCTTTCGGTTATCATCTGATGCCCAGTTTGGTCGCGAAAACGGTGGCCGGTTGCCGTAGGTCTGGGATGGGTTTGAAACCGGATTGAAATTGCGCTCATTCCGATCCGACCGGCTCGTCACCGATTGCCCGTAGCTGTGAACAGGATCCTGTCCGCGCCCGAAGATCATCCAGGCCAGGCCGATACCGGTCAGACCCAATGCTATGGGATTTGCGCGAGCGGCATCGCTTGCTGCCTCTGCCCATTCGGCACCATTCTTACGGACCGAACCTGTGAGGCGGCGCGAAAGGCCATCCAAAGACAGTTCACCCTGCAGATCGTCGAGCGTACGCCGCAGCGCTTCGCGGTCTTTTTCGATCTCACGCTCAATCTGGTCAGGGTTGTTGAGGTCATGCGTCATGATAAGTTTCCTTTACCGCGCTGGCATCCCGCTGAACATTCTCGACAGCCCGCGTTGGCATGAGGTTTTCCGGCTTCAGATCAGCCATGCCCTTGCGAAGCAGCACGTAGGCCAAGATCGCCAAGACCACGCCGACAACCACTGCGCTCCAGATTGGCCCTAGATCGGTTTCGGCAAGTGCAGCGACCAAAGCAACGGTAAGCACGTTGAGCGTAACGATACCTAAAACGGCTGCTGCCACGATCATGCCCAGGCCCGTTCCCGCGCGGCTCAGGTTCTGACGCAGTTCGGCTTTGGCAAGCGTGACTTCCTTGCGAACCAGGTCGCTGGAAATGCGCAGGGCATCGGCAGCCAGCGATGCAGGGCTTTGCGAGCGAATGGGATCAGGCATGCGAACCTCCATCGCCGCGACCGCCGGAAATGGGAAGCGGATTGGTTGAGACACGGTGATCCGCTGCAGATGTGCTCTCTGCCTGCGCGTCACTATTTATGGTCCCAACGCGGACAGAGGGTTTCGATGAACTAGTCCGTGATATGTTGGAATCTAGTGAGCTTTTCCTTTTCATGGAACTTGACGGTGTGGTGGAGCCCGCACGCAGAAAGCGAACTGCGGCAAAGCCCGCCAAGGCCGATAAACCAAGGAAAGCCCCTGGCTGACGGTGTGCGAACCTGCGAACCTCCTCAACCATCTCCCGAGGATCCGTGGCGTTCAGACTATCCGCCAGACCACTAACGGTATCGGCCGCACGGTCGAACAGCGTCGCGACGGAAGAATTAGGATCAATCTCAGACCCCGCCTTGCGAAGGCCAGCAGCGAGACTTTCTGCACGCTCTGCCACTCCCGAACGGAGATCCTTCTCATAGCGTTTGGCTTCATCCTTGACGCTGCCCGCGAGACGCGAGGCCTGTTCCGTCGCTTCCGCCTTGATGCTCTCAGTCGTGGAACTGCTGGGGGACTTGGAACGCGGATTTTCGTCGACCATCATCTTCTCCCTTGAATTTAATTATTGGGGCAGGTGCAGTGCTTTGCCCACTGACCTCAGCTATTGACAGACCAACCTTCAAACGATCCCGTCGTTCCACTAATGTTTCTTATGGATGATTGACGCTGCCAGCGGGGCACAATTGCGCCGAAACTGGGGAGCGAAATAAATTTCGAAGAAAATATCCATTTATGGGGTAGGTCCCATCCTGATGGCTGCCAGAGATGCCCTACAGCATTGTCATGGCGGGACAGGATCAAGCTTGAGTAGCAAACTCATCTCGCTGCCTCTCAGCAGATCCTGCTCATCCGGTGCATCTCTGCGACCACGCGTCGTTCGTCGTAGGGCTTGTCAAAGAACACGCAGTCGGCAGGTAGCTTCATTCGCCCGATTTCTGCCTTCCCGGAGGTTACGATAACATGAATGGGCGGCCAACGCTCGCGGATCAGTGCGGCCAGTTTAAGGCCATCAACGCCCCGGGGCATATCGACATCGGTGAAGACAATACGAATATCAGGACGGGTTTCGAGGATCCTGACCGCATCTGTGGCGTCAGTAGCTTCAACCGCTTTGAAACCTGCATCTTCGACCATGTCGACTGCGGCCATTCGAAGGATCGGTTCATCTTCTACGACCAGTACAAGCTGGCGCTTTAAAGGAGCATATTGGGCCATCAGGTCTTTCCGTCTCAGGGCTGCTGCATCTGGGAAAGCAGGGCTTCCATCGACGCGATCAGGCCATCTTGATGGTAACCAAGCTCAACGCCGCCAGTTCCAATCAATCCCATGCTGATCAGTCTCGACCCGAATCCTTTGCCGGATGGCTGTTGAACCGGGGGGCCGTCGGTTTCCGCCCAGCACATTCGCAAAGTTTCTTCCTCTGTGCCCTGCTCGATGGTCCAGGTAATCGTCACCCTTCCTTCAGGTACGGACAGGGCGCCGTACTTGACAGCATTGGTTGCCAACTCATGCAGAAGGAGCGATAGGGACAACGTGGCCCGGGGTCCGATCTGGAGGGACGGACCCTGCAAATGAAATCGGCCCGCCTGATCAAACGCTGCCAATGTTGCCTTTGCAACGTCCTCAAGGGCAGCGGAAGCCCACCGCTTTTTTAGCAGTGCATCATGGGCGCGAGACAGCGCACCGATACGTTGTGTCAGCGCCGTCACGGCGTCCTTCTCAGCGACCTCCCGAAGCGTTTGAGTGGCGATGGCCTGGACAATCGCAAGCGTATTTTTCATGCGATGGCTGAGCTCTTCGTTCAGGATGTGCTGCTCCTGTTCGGCCCGTGCCCGGGCAATCGCCCCATGCGTCCGGTCCCCGACCTGCCGCACGAGCGCGATTTCTTCCGATGTCCATTCCCGCGCTTGGGCATTCAGAACGAAGATGACAGTGTCGAGAACACCGCGCACCATGATCGGCAGGTTCAGGAGTGCCCGACAATGGACCTTCTCAAGGCTGTCAGCCTGGCTGGCTGTCCTGGGATCTATCTTCACGTCTGGAATGACGACGGTCTGGCCGCGCTTCAGATCCTCGATGTAGGAGCCAAACGACCTTAAATGGTGAGACCCGACCACGCTGACGCCAGAGGCGTCGCACCAGTCCACCGGTACGTCGATTTCCTCCTTTTCCAGGTCTACCTTCCCAAACCCGATGCAGCTCCCGCCGATGGCTTGGTTCATGCATTCTGCCGCCGCACGAGCGATGTCGTCAGCATTAATCAGATCGCGCAGCTGCTCGCTGAGGTCTGCAAGAGCCGCAATGCGCCTGGTTTGAAGAACATGTTCCGTGACATCAGAGCCCTCAATGAAGATGCCGGTTACAGTGCCTTTATCGTCCCGGGTCGGCTGGCAAACAAAATCGACGAACCGTTCATCTACCGGGGAATGGGGGTCATTTTGAATTGCGTAACGTGCACCCTTCTGCGTGAAGGGTTTTCCCAACCGGTAGGCCTCATCGAGCAGGTCCACGTAACCTTGTTCTGCTGCGTCAGGCAGAGCTTCGGCAAAACGCTTCCCAATAAGCTGCCGGTTTCCGACCAGCCGAAGGTAGGCGGGATTGACCAGATTAAAGACATGACCGGGGCCTTTCAGCAGCGCCATGAAGCTTGGGACCTGATCGAACATGGCAGCCAGTTCCAGATGTTCATGCGCCGCCTTGTTTTGCTGTCGTTCCGCTTGGAGAAGCAGATCGTTATGGCGCGAAATAAGACGGCGCATCTCTAGAAGGCTCACGACCTGCCGGGCCAGCGACCTGAGATCATCGGCCTGGACCTCCGTCAGTCCCTCCGGGCGCGGAGCGTGGTCGATGACGCATATGGTGCCAAGTGTCAGTCCCTCGGCTATTACCAGGGGCGCGCCGGCATAGAACCGCAGATGCGGATCCTCCAGAACCAGCGGATTTGACTGTGTCCGGGGATCCAGAGTCAGGTCGGGAATAATCAGAAGGTCACGCTGCCCGACAGCGTGCTGGCAGATGGATTGCGCGATCGGCGTTTCGGAGGGCTCGAAACCAACCCTCGCCTTGAACCACTGCCGCTCGGTGTCCAGCAGACTGATGAGTGCAACCGGGGTATCACAGAGCCTCGCGGCCAAACGGACAATGTCGTCAAAGCCGACTTCCGGTCCGGTGTCGAGAATATCATGCGCATGCAGCGCATCGAGACGATCGGCCTCGTTCATGAGGTCCGCCGGATCTGTAGCCACTTGCTTGCGAGGCAATTCATGTGTCCATGTAAAAGAGAGTTTGACCTTGCGTTAACGGATATGAAGGCCGTTGTCAGCAGAGGTTCTCAAGCGTGCGCATTATCCGGCCACAACCGAGCTTTAACGCCATATAGAGGGCGGACTTGCTGACCTTTACGCGGGCCGCGGCCTCACGAACGTTAAGGCCCGGCGCGATCAACTGTCGGGCACGTGTGATCTTATCAGGGGAAAGAGCAATGGGGCGCCCCCCTTTCCTCCCTCTTGCAGCGGCAGCTTTCAATCCTGCCCCAGTTCGCTCCCGGATCAGGTCTCGCTCGAACTGACCGAGGGCTCCGAAGAGATGAAACACCAGCCGCCCGGTAGGGGTGGTCGTATCGATTGCCTCGGTCAGTGATCGGAAGCCCCCCCTGCCCTCCAGTTCACTCACTGTTTGCAGTAGATGGTTATTGATAATGTAACCGCCCCTCCAACGGCATCTGTGTGCCAAGGTGGGTCTGTAACGATCCACAAAGGGGAGCGGTCATGTCGGAGATTATCACGGTCGGGCCTGCTATCACGCAGACGGACATTCTTCACGTCTCCGCCCCAAGATCGGAAGCTCCCGGCTTCCCGATCACGTGCGCCATCGCTGGAACGACTGTCCCCCGGGTTCGTTGAGCCCGCGATAATATTATGGAAATCAGGAGAAAAGTCCTATGGCACAGAACAGTTCAGGGACGGGCAGAGGGTCGGCCGCAGACAAGATCGTGGCCACGAAGGACGCGGCCCGTGAGGAAGCCGGTCGGATTGCAGGCGATGCGAAAAGACTTGCCCGCGATGTCTCCGGGCGCGGCTCCGAACTGGTCGACGGCGCCTTGGAGACCGGACGGGACTACGCCGCACGGGCCTGCTCGGAGGCGGAGCGCGTCTATAACGTCGGCCAGAAGCGCGCCGAGGAAGCGGCTTTTTATGCGGAGCTGGGCTATGAAGAAGCCGCGGACATGATCCGGCGGCATCCGGCCCAGGCCATGGGTCTCGCGGTCGGCGTCGGCGTGCTGATCGGACTGCTGATCGCGCGGCGCTGAGGCTGCCAGAAAGAGACTTGCGGAGAGAGGGGTTTCGCTAGCTAGCCCTGGTCCGTTTCCCAATCTTGAATAGAAAAACCCCCGGTACGCGAGACCTTGCCGGGGGTCAAGTTCATCGAAACGGATGATGCCTTAGTCCAGCCCAGACATCACCCGGATGCACATCACCAGATCCGGGGCTTACTCGCATCATCGCGACTTCCGTCCCGATCATCCTCGACTTCTACTTTCGTATGACGAACGGTCTCGGAGATGGTATCGGTATAGGTGCCGCTGACCTTCTTCAGGCCGATCTCCTCGACCACACGGGCTTGCTTGGCGACCACGGCTTCTTCGGCATATTCCTGTGCCTCGATGGTGCGATCCTAGAAGGCGGCATCAGCGCCCGTCGCGACCCGATCGACGGGGCGGCGTTCCAGTTCGACCCGCTCGTCACGCAATTCGACGGTCTCTTTCACAGGCTCCTCGACCGAATAGGCACGCACCCGCACCCGCCCATGGCTGGTGTCGCGCTTGCCGATGCTGATCTGCTCCTCGACCACCGGGATGCTGTCCTGGTCGGTGGCGCGGGGCGCGTCGGCCGGAAGACCGGTGGTCGTACCCAAGGCGCTGTCGCCGGAGCCGTACGGGTTGGCTTCATAGCCGCCCCAGCCTTCCGAACGCCAGCTGGCCTCGCGCTCGTTCAGATCGACGGTGCCTTCGTCATCGAGAATGTCCAGGGCCATATCATAATGGGCGGCGGAGATACCGGAGACGGTCACCAGATATCCACCGCGGGACAGACCCTCGGCATAGGCATAGCGGTCTTCCTCGGGGAAGAAGAAGTCGCTCAGGCTGTCCCAGAAGCTCTTGTCCTCTTCAGGCGAACGTTGGGCTGTCGCTCCACCCGCCGAACCTTCTACCATGCTGATATGATCCTCCGAGATCCCGCTGGTGCGCAGGCGCTCCACGGCCCGCTGAGCCTCCGCCCGGTCATCGAACAGGGCCGAGACGGATTTCCGTGCGCCACCGGTCATCGCATTTTCATTGTCATAGGTCCTCTGGAACTCCCTTTCTGAAGTCGTGCATGTCTTGGGAGTTGCCGTTCTGAGCATCGACGTGATCGATCTGCGCGCGCGGCTTGCGCACCGACACGGGAATATCGTGGGTTTCCCGATACGCGGTCTGGCGGAAATGGATCTCCTCGCGAAGAAGCAGCGCGCAAGTCATCACGATCCGCTCCTCGACCACCGGGATGATCGTAACGTCGCCCTCCCCCCGGATCTCCGGGATGGTGTCGATCACGCGATCCACAGGGATACGAACCACGTCCACATCGACGGACTGCAGATTCACCGGGACGGTCTCATTGATGGTCTCGGTAACGGTCTGCACGCGAACGCGCCCCGTCACCGTATTCCTTTTACCGATCGTCACAGTCTCTTCGACAAGAGATAGAACCGGTTTGTCGTCATCATCCGCCATTTGGCACTCCCATACGTCCAGCCAACCAGCGGACTTGAAAGTTGTTACATAGGCATTCAAAGCCGTGGAGGCAGCCGGATTTGATCAACGCGAGACAGTGAATTTCGCGGTTTTGATAAGATAAATGGGGTTGACGAACGAATCAGGCCACTAAACATCTGATGGGCTTGAAAAATATAATATGCATCCAAAAATCTTGAGAGGCGACACGGTGTCCCATTGATAAAAGTTGATTATGCAACAATGGCCTGAGTTTCTTTAATTAATAGGCAATTTTTTGCTTTCCTTACCCAATTGCATTATCTGCAATTATAAACTTTCTTACTTCAGCTCTATTAATTTTATTCACGAGTTTTGAAACAATATACACCGACTTGTGCTGGGGCCGCATCGAAGACTGTAATTCAGAGCTGAAAGGATACGGCCAGATGCTTATCAAACTCATGGGTAGCGTTGCTGCCACCGCGATCTTTGCCAGCACCGCCATGGCACAGGATGCACCGACTACAGCACATGTCGCTGGCGGCAAGGTTGTCGTGGAACAGGCAGATCCACAGGTTGATGTGACCGTCCCGGCTCCCGACGTCGACGTGTCGCAATCGGCTCCAGAGGTGAACGTGGAACAGCCGGAGCCTACTGTTACTGTGCAGCAGGCTCCTCCCCAGGTGACTGTTGAGCAGTGTGCGCCCACCATCACCGTGACCCAAGCCCCACCCACCGTCACCGTCGACATCCCACAGCCGGTTGTCGGTGTGCGTATGGCCGATCCCACTGTAAACGTGACTGAAGGTGAACCGCGGGTCATGGTCGATATGCCTGACCCGGTCGTGAACTACATCGCCCCAGAGCCGAACATCGTGGTGAGTGATTCCGAAGCTCAAATTGACGTTCGTGAAGCAGAGGCCGATGTGGACGTTGATCCAGCAGAAAAGGCTCGGGTCAATCTGACGAGCGGGGAACCTCAGGTTAATATTCAGGAAAGCGGTGAGGCCGACGTAAATATCGCTGCAGCGCCAGAGCCGAATGTCGATATCCAGGAGGGCGGCGAAGCCAACGTCGACGTGAACCAGGAAGAGCCTGCCGTGGACGTGACCGGTGCCGCGATGGGCGCGATGGAGATGCGCGAAGGCTACCAGGCTGCCGATGTCACGATGCTTACTGCAGAAAACGTCGAGGGGACCGACATCTATTCGGCCGATGATGAAGTTATCGGGCAAGTCAACAACCTGGTCATGACTACGGACGGCCAGATCGAACAGGTTATCGTGGGTGTCGGCGGCATGCTGGGGATGGGTGAGCGCGACGTGGCCTTCACCATGGACGAGGTGTCATTCCAGCAGGCGGTCGAAGGCGGGGACCTGCGCGGCTACGTCGCCGCACCGTCGACCGAGATCGAGAATATGCCGGAATACGATGGCGTGAACTGATCAGAGACATGGCGGCTGCACTTTCCCGCAGCCGCCGCCTGTCCTTAGGCGGTCTCTCGCGTTGAGGTGATTACCGCTTTTTGCGTTATTGAACAAGGATACCTGCCCCATGGCTCAACCACCCCTGCACGACCCCAATCATCCGGCCCGCAATTCAACCGGCAATGTGAGCGGACAGGAAGAGAAGAAATCCAAGGTCATCCCTATCGCCATCGGCATCGTGGCGCTTCTGGTCATCTTCTTCTTTATCGTCCCCATGTTTACCAGCGACGATGATGCCGAAACTACAGAGACGACCACGGAGGCGCCGGCTTCGGCTATGACCGAAGAAGAGCCGGCAACCGAGCCCGTCGTACCGGATACCGACATGGCTGAGCCGGAACCGGCGGCCACTGAGGCACCTGTCTCGGTCGAGGAACCCGCCGCTTCTGCAACGCCAGCCGCGACCCCCGAGGCCGGTACGGACATCGAGGACAGCGACACCCAGCAGGGCGTCACCGTGGAGATCGAGGATCCCGCCGAGACCCCGGCGCCTACCCCGGCCCCCGTCGATGGCGAGACGGAAACCATGACTGTGCCCCTGCAGGAGCCGGCGCCCGCGCCCGTAAACTGATCCACGCGGCGACCTTCGCCAACTCACGGAAAGCTAATGGAAGGGCCCGGCGCTGATGCGCCGGGCCCTGCTTTTTCTCGATCCGGGATTGTCGCAGTTTCCAGCAGCGCCGCAATTTGGTCGCGATAAGACGAACCGAGCTTCGGCGCGGATGAATGCCATCCCTGAGAGTTTACGGGCGGTCAGCCGGCCGGGAGGTTGGCCGCCATGTCATTCACCGCCGGTTCGATCTCCTGGCATGTCCCCTCGACAGTGCTGCCTTGGGATGCGGCCACGTCGGACAGGGTTATTTCCTGATCGTTGAATGCCACGATACCCTGGTTTCCCTGCTCGATTGCGGCAGTCCCGGCAGCCTCGTCTCCCGAAGGCAGCATGGTCATTATCTGAGCTTGGGCCTGGACGGCCTCCGGACCCGTAAACCCTTTCTCCTCGCAGTACTGCAGGATCCCCAGCTGATTGCTGGCGGCCTGCCATGTGGCTTCCGTATCTAGTGACGGTTGAGCGACGGACATCACTGGCATCAGGCCTGCACCGATCATCAAAGCTACGCTTCGCATCATTTGGACTCTCCAATTAAGGGTCGAACGCGACAGGTGCGTTACCCCCGTCGCTGCCCGTCAGGGTCAGTTCCGTCTTCTACCCGCTGCTGCGCGAGGGCATCTATGGCCCCGTGGGCAAGACGATCGACATCGTGTCCATCCTGGGCACGCTGTTCGGGGTCGCGGTCTCGCTCGGCCTCGGCTCGTCGCAGGTCGCGGC
>NZ_JXYF01000119.1:0-53046 GCF_000967735.1 Paracoccus sp. S4493 | reverse complement strand
GGACGGATCAGCGCCGCAGCCAGCCGGTCGGTGCTGTCGGCCCCGGTCCAGTCCGTCGCCGCGGCGGCGGGGGCTGCGGGCGCGAACAGCCGCGTCAGGTACTGCGGGCCGCCGGCCTTGGGTCCGGTGCCCGACAGGCCCTCTCCGCCAAAGGGCTGGCTGCCGACGGTGGCGCCGACCTGGTTGCGGTTGACGTACAGGTTGCCCGCATGGACCGCCTGCGTGACCTCCTGCACCCGGCTGTCGATGCGCGAATGCAGCCCGAAGGTCAGCCCGTACCCCGTCGCGTTGATCGCCGCCACGACCCGGTCCAGGTCACGCGCCTTGAAGGTCGCGACATGCAGGACGGGGCCGAAGATCTCGCGCTCCAGCGCCTGGATGCCGTCGATGCGGATCAGCGTGGGCGGCACGAAATGCCCCGTGGCGGGCGCCGCGATCTGGTGCAGGATCCGGTCGCGGTTCTGGTCCAGATACGCCAGGATCCCGGCCTGCGCCTCGGCGTCGATGACCGGGCCGACATCGGTGGACAGATCCCACGGGTCGCCCACGCGCAGCTGGTCCATCGCCCCCTGGATCATCGCGATCAGGTGCGGGGCCACGTCCTCCTGCACGTAGAGGCAGCGCAGCGCCGAACAGCGCTGGCCCGCCGACCGGAAGCTGGAGGCGATGATGTCGCGCACCGCCTGTTCGGGCAGGGCCGTGCTGTCCACGATCATCGCGTTCAGACCACCCGTCTCCGCGATCAGCGGCGTGCCGGGGGCCATGTGGTCCGCCATGCTGGCGGCGATCAGCCGCGCCGTATCGGTGCCGCCGGTAAAGACGACGCCCTTGATGCGCGGATCGCGGGTCAGCGCCGCACCGACCGTCGCGCCGTCGCCCGGCAGCAGCTGCAGCGCGTCGGCGGGAACGCCCGCGCGGTGCATCAGGCGCACGGCAAGGGCGGCGATCAGCGGGGTCTGTTCGGCCGGCTTGGCCAGCACCGGGTTCCCCGCCATCAGTGCCGCCGCGACCTGTCCGGTGAAGATCGCCAGCGGAAAGTTCCAAGGGCTGATCGCAGCGATGATCCCGCGCGGGGCATCCGTGCGGCCCTCGCCCTGCTGGGCGTAATAGCGCAGGAAATCCACCGCCTCGCGCAGTTCGGCCACGGCGTCGTTCAGGGTCTTGCCCGCCTCGCGGGCCAGGATGCCGAAGATCGGGCCGAAATCAGCTTCGAACAGGTCAGCAGCGCGGCGCAGGGTCGCGGCCCGTTCCGAGGCAGGGGCCGCCCAGGGGCGGGCCGCATCGATGGCGCGGGTCACCGTGGCCTCGTCCGCCTCGGTGACGGTTGCCAGGATGTCGCCGGTGGCGGGGTTCAGCACCGGGCTGGCCTGTCCGGTCGCCGCCTGCGCGGTCAAGGGGCCGGCATCGGCGATGGACCCGTCACGGGCGGCAAAGATCCGGTCCAGCTGGTCGCGGGCGGCCAGGTCAAAGCCCTGCGCGTTCACGCGGCCCGCGCCATAGATCGCATGGGGTGCCAGCAGGGTCGCGGGGGCCTGGGCCATCGCCAGCGCGTCGAAGGGATCGCGGGCGATCTGTTCGGGCGTCACGTCCAGATCGACGATCTGGTTCACGAAGCTGCTGTTCGCGCCGTTCTCCAGCAGGCGGCGCACCAGATAGGCCAGCAGGTCCTGATGCGCGCCGACCGGGGCATAGATGCGGCAGGCGGTGTGATGATCGCGCAGGACGATGTCGTGCAGCCGCTCTCCCATCCCATGCAGGCGCTGGAATTCGAAGGGCGCATCGCCCGCAAGTTCCAGGATGGCCGCGACGCTGTGCGCGTTGTGCGTGGCGAATTGCGGATAGATGCGGTCGGTCATGCCCAACAGCCTCTTCGCCAGCGCGACATAGCTGACATCCGTCGCGGTCTTGGAGGTGAACAGCGGGAAATCCGGATGCCCCTCGACCTGGGCGCGCTTCATCTCGGTGTCCCAATAGGCACCCTTGACCAGGCGCAGCATGATGCGGCGGTCGTGCCGGACCGCCAGCGCATGCAGCGCATCGATCATCGGCCCCGCCCGCTTGCCATAGGCCTGCACGACCACGCCGAACCCGTCCCATCCGGCCAGATCGGGGTCCGGCAGGACGGCCTCGATCACCTGCAGCGACAGGGCCAGGCGGTCCTGCTCCTCGGCGTCGATGTTCAGGCCCATGTTCGCCGCACGCGCCCGGCGGGCCAGATCGCGGACCACGGGGACCAGTTCGGCCATCACCCGATCCTCCTGCGCGACCTCATAGCGGGGGTGCAGCGCCGACAGCTTGATCGAGATGCCGGGGTTCCGGGCGACGGAGCCATGCGTGCAAGCGCCGGCGATGGCCGCGATGGCCTTGCGGTATTCGTCGGCATAGCGGTCGGCGTCGTGGGCGGTCATCGCCGCCTCGCCCAGCATGTCATAGCTGTAGGTGTATCCCTTTGCCTCCTGACCCTTCGCCCGGTCCAACGCGGCGTCGATGGTCTGGCCCAGGACGAACTGGCGTCCCATCTCGCGCATCGCGCGGGTGACGGCGGTGCGGATCACCGGCTCTCCAAGGCGGCGGACCGCGCCGCGCAGGGTGCCGGCCAGACCGGGCTTGCTGTCGTCCAGCACCCGCCCCGTCAGCATCAGCGCCCAGGTCGAAGCGTTGACCAGGCTGGAAGAGCTGTCGCCCAGGTGGCGGCCCCAATCGGAGGGGGCGATCTTGTCCTCGATCAGCGCATCGATGGTGGCACGGTCGGGCACGCGCAGCATCGCCTCGGCCAGGCACATCAGGGCCACGCCCTCGCGGGTGGACAGGCCGTATTCGGCCAGCATCAGCTCCATCATCGTGGGCTTGGATTCGGCGCGGATGCGGCGGATCAGGTTGGCCGCGCGGTCGCTGATCCGCGCACGGGTATCAGGCGACAGCGCCGCATCGCGGACCAGCCGGTCCAGCAGGGGCGCTTCGGGTTGGAACTTGGCGGAAAAGGAAAGGTCGGTCATGGCGGCACCCCTGTCTGATATCGGCAGAATATCGCGTGCTGTCTGGACGATGGGACCAATGATGGGCAGGATCGCAGCCATATCGTCCAATCATGGAGCATAAGACGTGACCGACATCCTGGACCCGATCAATCGCCGCATTCTGGCGGAACTGGTGGCCAACGCCCGCATCCCGGTGACCGAACTGGCGCGCAAGGTCGGGCTGTCCAAGACCCCCGTGGCCCTGCGCATCCGCCAGCTGGAGGAGGCGGGGCTGATCACCGGATACCGGGCCATCCTGTCGCCCGTGCGCCTTGGCCTGACCCATGTCACCTATGTCGAGATGCGCCTGTCGGACACCCGCCACAAGGCGCTGGAATCGTTCAACGCCGCCATCCGCCTGATCCCCGAGGTCGAGGAATGCTACATGATCGCGGGAGGGTTTGACTATCTGCTCAAGGTGCGGTCGCGCGACATGGCCGATTACCGTCGCATCATGGCGGAAAAGCTCTCCGCCCTGCCGCATGTCGCCTCGACCTCCAGCTATGTCGCGATGGAGGCGGTGATCGAACAGGGCATCGCCCCGATCTAGCCGAACAGGTCCAGCCGGTGCGGGTTCAGGCGGCGCAGATCCCCCCGGCGCAGCGTGACGCCGTGCCGGTCGAAGAAATCCAGGATCTCGATCGCGACCTTGCGACCGTTCTGGACGCGGTCGCGAAACAGGGGGGCGGTGAACCAGCCGTCCGGCGTCGCGGCCGCCACATCGCGCAGGATGGTCACCATGTCGGCAGTCACAGCGCGCGCAAAGAAATGGTCATGTGCGATCTGGTCGGTGCGGCCCAGCTTCTGCGTCATGCGCAGCACGCGGCGCACCTCCTTTTCGTCCACCCCGAATTCGGTCGCGAAATCGCGCACCCGCGGCGGGCGATAGCGCAGATCGCCCGTCAGGGACGGAAGGATGCGGGCCCACAGCGCCTCGTCCTCGGCCGACAGGCGCACCTCGTGGCCGGGCAGGCGCAGAAAGGCCCCGTCGGGGACGATCCGGCCAGCATCCGCTTCGCCCCGCAGCAGCGCCAGATAGGCGTCCTTGGGCAGCCGCGGCGTCAGCGCCAGGCGCAGCCGTTCGCGGCCCATGCCCGGCAGGTCGGGGTTCTCAGCGTGAAAGGCGGACAGCGCGTCGATGATGCCCCGCTGCAGTGCGTCCAGATGCGCGGGCGACAGGGCCAGCCCCGCGATCATCCGTGCCCCGGACAACGCCGCGGCCGCATCGGCAGGCGACAGGGCGCGGTCGCGCACGAAGACCGCCGAATCGACCGGGCCAACCGCCAGCATCGCCTGCAGCGGATCGGGGGCCTGGGCGGCCTCGATCAGCGCTAGCCGTTCAGGGGTGCGCCTTTTGCGGGCGGGGGGGCGCAGGTCCAGGAAATGCCCGCCGCCGATGGTCCGGCTGGCCGACACGTCGCGCAGGATGAACCGGTCGCCGATAGTCGCAGCGATGGGACGGTCCAGCACGATCTGGACCGGACCGCTGTGACCGGGAGCGATGGGGTCGCCCAAGGGCACGATCCGAGCGCCCAGTTCGGCTGCGTGGCTGTGCAGGCGGGCGGGAAACCACGTGCCGATGGGCTTCGGCTCCGTGTCCAGCACGGTCAGGACGGCGTCGATCCGTTCGGTCGGCGCGTGCAGCGCGGGAGCCAGCACGATGTCGCCCCGATGGATCGCGTCCTTGGCGACTGCCTCTCCCGCCAGGTTCAGGGCGCAGCGTTGCCCGGCAAGACCGCGGGTCGCCTGCCGGTTCTGCGCATGGATGCCGCGGACCCGCGCCGCGATCCCCGACGGGCTGATCGTCACCAGATCGCCGACGGCGATCTGCCCGGACAGCACCGTCCCGGTCACCACCGTCCCTGCACCCTGCAGGGTGAAGCTGCGATCGACCGCCAGGCGAAAGCCCGCATCGGCGGTGCGATGGGCCACCTGCGCCTCGGCGGCGATCAGGGCGTCGCGCAAGCTGTCCACGCCCTCGCCGGTCAGGGACGACACCGGGATGATCGGTGCATCCGCCAGCCCGCTGTCGGCCAGGGCGTCGCGGATCTGGGCCGTGACTTCGGCGCGGCGGTCGGCATCGGCCAGATCGGCCTTGGTCAGCGCGACCAGCCCCCGCGACAGGCCCAGCAGGTCCAGGATCGCCAGATGCTCTCGCGTCTGCGGCATGATGCCGTCATCGGCGGCCACGACCAGCAGGGCCAGATCGATCCCGCCGGCGCCAGCCAGCATGGTGTGGATCAGCCGTTCATGCCCCGGCACGTCGACGAAACCTGTGACGGTGCCGCCGCCAAGATCGGCATAGGCAAATCCCAGGTCGATGGTGATGCCTCGGGCCTTTTCCTCTGCCAGGCGGTCGGCATCGGTGCCGGTCAGCGCCTTGACCAGCGCGGTCTTGCCGTGGTCGATATGCCCCGCGGTTCCGACGATCACGTCAGCGCCTCCAGCAGGTCGCGGTCATCGCCCAGACAGCGCAGGTCCAGGATCAGCGCGCCGTCGCGGATATGGCCGATGACCGGACGCGGTCGATCGCGCAGCCATGCCGCCAGGCGGTCCGGCGCGTCGCCGCCCGCCCCGCTGATCCGCAGCCCGGCCGACGGAATCGTGTCCGTCGGCAGCGAACCCGATCCGATCTGGCTGGCGCAGTCCGTCGGAACGACCCGATGATCAGGCAGCAGCGCTGCGACTTGCGGCGCCAGACGCGCGGCCTGCGCCGCGATGTCGGCATGCGAACGGGACAGCATGCGCAGCACGGGCAGCCGCTGGTTCAGACGGTCGGGGTCGCGATAAAGGCGAAGCGTCGCCTGCAGCGCGGCGATGCGGATCTTGTCCAGCCGCACGGCGCGCTTCATGGGATTCCTGTTGATCCGCGCGATCAGGTCGCGCCGGCCCACGATGAACCCCGCCTGCGGCCCGCCCAGCAGCTTGTCGCCCGAAAAGGTGATCAGGTCCGCGCCTTCGGCCACGGCTTCGGCGACGGTGGGTTCGCGGCGCAGGCCCCAACGGGACAGATCGACCAGCGACCCCGCGCCCAGGTCGTTCAGCATCACCACCCCGGCATCGCGCGCAATGGCAGCCAGGTCCGGGGCCGGAACCTCGGCGGTGAACCCCTCGATGCGATAGTTCGATGTGTGGACCTTGAGGATCAGCCCGGTCCGGTCCGTGATCGCGTCGCGATAGTCGCGGGGGTGGGTGCGGTTGGTCGTCCCGACCTCGACCAGCCGGGTGCCGGCGCGGGCCATGATGTCGGGCATGCGGAATGCGCCGCCGATCTCGATCAGCTCGCCACGCGAGACGATGCTGTCACAGTCCTGGCCGAAGGTGTTCAGCGCGATCAGGACGGCGGCCGCATTGTTGTTGACGATGGTGGCATCCTCGGCCCCGGTCAGCTCGCACAGAAGACCGCGCAGATGGTCATCGCGTTGACCGCGCCCGCCGGTCGTCAAGTCGAATTCCAGTGCCAACGGCGCGGCCATCGCGGCGGAGGCGGCCTCGATCGCCTCGTCCGCCAGGATCGCGCGGCCCAGGTTGGTGTGCAGAACGGTGCCGGTCAGGTTCAGGATCGGGCGCAGCTGCGTGACCGCCGCCGCCGCCAGATCGGCGGCCAGCAGATGCGGCAGGCGTGCGGCCTCAGCCGCGCCGTCGGCCCCGTCGCGGATGGCCGCGCGGGCCGCATCAAGGCGTAGACGCGCGGTCCGGGTCACCGCCTGACGGCCATGAGCGTCGATCAGCGACGGCACCGCCAACAGCACCTGATCGACCGATGGCAGCGCCCTGAACCCCGACATCAATAGCCCGCAAGGAACGGGTTGAACCCGCCGCGATGCTTGTCGGTGTCCTTCATCAGCAGGTCCAGCCCCAGGCTGCCGACGTCGTCGGCGATCGCCTCAAGGCTGGGGTTCTTGTTCTGGTACAGGATCTTGACCCAACTGTCGCAATCGCCACAGACCTCGGCCCGAACGGTTGCCTGGTCGGTCTCGACGCTGCGATAGCTGATCTGGCCGGTCTGGCCGCAGCACAGGCAGGTCAGGCGGACCTCGTTCCATTGGGTCTGGCAGCAGGCGCAGGCGGCATAGCGCACCCCGTCCAGATCGCCGACCCCGATCACGCTGGAGGTCGCGGGCTTGCCGCCGCAGACCGGGCAGACGCCCGTGCGGATCTTGACCAGCTGATCGGCGGGCAGCCCCGCGGCAAGGCGCGACAGATGCAGCTGCACGGCCAGCGATGCGAACAGGTGCGGCGCGATGCTGTCATCGGGAATGCTGTCCGACAGGATGTTCTCCAGCAGCCAGTGACGATCGGCCAGGGGCGCGGCGGTCACGGCGGACAGCGCGATGCGCGCGGGTTCCGGCATGTCCAGCGCCGCCGCATGGGTCAGCACCGCGTCCAGGACGGCATGCAGGTCGGGGTCGGATGCCAGCCGCTGTCGGTCGATTGGCGGCATGCGGTTTTCGCGGGCCAGGCGGATGCGGTCGGCGGGTAGGGGAGCGGGGCGGGGCAGTTCCTCCGCCAGCCGGGCCTGGAGGTCCGCTAGCTGACCCAGAAAGGCCAGCCACGGCCCAAGGTTGTCGCTGTGCTGGGCCAGGAAGGCCAGGCGCTTGGCACGGGTCGCGAACAGGCGCATGGGCTTGGGCAAAAACACCAGCGGCGCCGTGGGGACGCCGCCGATGGCCGATGGATCGGGTTGGATGGTGGTGTTCATGTCAGTCTCCGGGCCGAACCGGCCACAGGGGATGCCGGTGATGGTGGCCGGCAGATTACTCTGCCGGGCCCTTGTTGTCGCGGCTGGCGATCTCTCGCAGCCATTTGCGGTGGTGGCGCCAGGCCCATCCGCCGGTGACCGTGCCCCGGGTCATCGCGCGCAGCGTGCCCCGCGTCCAGATCGCGGCATAGACGTGCATGATGAACACCAGGATGATCGCGACCGCGGACAGCGCATGCACCAGGACCGCGATGCGGCGCAGCGGCACGCTGACCAGATGGCCGGCCACCTGCTGCCAGATCATCACGCCGGTGACGATCAGCACGATGATCAGGGCGGACATGCCCCAGAAGACGAACTTCTGGCCCGCGTTGTACTTGCCCAGTTCGGGCAGGTTCTCCTCGCGGCCCTTCACCACGTCGCCGATCTGGGCGACCCAGGTCGTGTCCTCGGGCTTGGGCATGTTCAGGCGCCACAGCTGGATGAACATCAGCGCGAAGCTGAGGAACAGCACCACGCCGATGATCGGGTGGATCCAGCGTGTAGTCTGCCCGCCACCGAACAGCCCGGTCAGGAAGTACAGCGACGGGTCGAACAGCGCCAGGCCGGACAGCGCCAGCGCGATCAGGCTGAACGCGGTCACCCAGTGGTTCGCGCGCGTGAACCCGCGATAGCGGCTGACCTCGACCGGCTGGATGCTTTCCAGCCGGTCACCCCGTTCCGAGTAGTACGGACGATGCGCCATCAGACGTGCCCCCCGCCGGTCGGACCGCCGTCGGGGTCTTCGCCCTTGACCAGCTTGTCGGCGGCCTCGATGTCATGCTCCTCGACCTCGTTGCCGCGGGCGAACAGACCGTGCAGCGTGGCACCCACCGCGGCCAGACCGATGGCCGCCAGGCCCGCGGTCTTGGTCACGCCCTTCCAACCCTCGACCACCGGAGAGATCCGGGGATTTTCGGGCAGGTCGTTGTAGATGCCGGGCTGGTCCGCGTGATGCAGCACGTACATCACGTGGGTGCCGCCCACGCCGGCCGGATCGTACAGGCCCGCGTTTTCATAGCCGCGCGATTTCAGGTCCTCGATCCGGGTCTCGGCATGCGCCTGCATGTCGGCCTTGGTGCCGAAGACGATGGCCTGCGTGGGGCAGGCCTTGGCACAGGCGGGACCTTGGCCCACGGCCACGCGATCCGAACACAAGGTGCACTTGTAGCTCTTGTGGTCGGTCTGGCTGATGCGCGGGATGTCGAAGGGACAGCCGGTGACGCAATAGCCGCAGCCGATGCAGTTGTCGTGGATGAAATCCACGATTCCGTTGGAATACTGCACGATGGCACCCGGCGCCGGGCAGGCCTTGAGGCAGCCCGGATCCTCGCAATGCATGCAGCCGTCCTTGCGGATCAGCCATTCCAGCTCGTTGGTGGCCGGGTTCTCCCATTCGGCGAAACGCATCAGGGTGAACATGTCGGGGGTCAGGTCGTGGGGGTTCTCATAGACCCCCACGTTCTCTCCCACCGCCGGGGTCGTGTCGTTCCATTCCACGCAGGCGGACTGGCAGGCCTTGCAGCCGATGCACTTGGACACATCGATCAGCTTGGCCAGCTTTTCCAGCTGGCGGTCCGGTTGCGGCACGTTCCGCGTGGCCGAGATGCGCACGACGTCGCGCGCATCGAAATAGGCCTCGGTCGGTTGCACGGGCGGGTTCGACGCCGCCGTGGTCGGGCTGTTTGCCATATCGTTCATGCCACCGGCTCCTCGGTTGCGGGTTCGATGTTGACCAGGAACGCCTTGAATTCGGGCGTGTCCGTGTTCGCATCCCCGATGAACGGCGTCAGGCTGTTCGGCCCCCAACCCTTCTTGGCAGCCCCCATGAAGCCCCAGTGCAGCGGAATGCCCACCACATGGACAGGCTTGCCGTCACAGATCAGCGGCTGCAGACGACGGGTGACCACCGCCTTGGCCCAGACCTGTCCGCGCTTGCCGAAGACGCGCACGCGGCTGCCGTTGGTGATGCCGCGCTCCTCGGCCAGCTGGACGCTGATCTCCACGAAGAACTCGGGCTGCAACGCGGCGTTCACCCGGTTGTGCTTGGTCCAGTAGTGGAAATGCTCGGTCAGGCGATAGGAGGTCGCGACGAACGGAAACTCGTCGCTGGTCCCAAGCCGGGCCACGTCGCTTTCGAAGACGCGCGCCACCGGGTTCCCGCGCATCCGCGCGTTAAACACGTTGGCCATCGGGCTTTCGAACGGCTCCATATGCGTCGGGAAGGGCCCGTCGCGCATCATGCCCCGGGTGAACAGGCGCGAGACGCCCTCCTGGTTCATGATGAAGGGGCCGACTGTCGACGGGTCCGCCGTCGGCGCGATGTCGGGCACGTCGTAGCCGCCCCATTTCGCCCCGTCCCACTGGATCAGCGGGCGCGTGGCATCCCAAGGCTGGCCCGCCATGTCGGCCGAGGCGCGGTTGTACAGCACGCGACGGTTGGCCGGCCAGGCAAAGGCCCAGTTCAGGAACATGCCGGTCTCGTCGGGATCGGAATTGTCCCGCCGTGCCATCATGTTGCCGTCCTCGGTCCAGCTGCCGGCATAGATCCAGCAGCCCGCCATGGTCGTCCCGTCATCGCGAAGCTGTCCGAAGCCGGACACCTGCTGACCGGCCTGCAGGATCTGCGCGCCCGTGGCCGGGTCCGTCACCGGAGCCAGCGCGCGGCCGTTCATCTCGCGGGCCAGCTCCTCGGGCGTGGGCTCTCCCGGATCGGCATAGTCCCAGGACAGGTTCACGATCGGATCGGGGAAGGCGCCGCCTTCGGCTCGATACAGGTCGCGCACCCGCGTCCAGATCTGCGCCATGATCCAGGTGTCGTGCTTGGCCTCGCCCGGAGGCGTCGCCCCCGGCCAGTGCCATTGCAGCCAGCGGCCCGAATTGACCAGCGCGCCCTCGTCCTCGGCGAAGCAGGTCGTGGGCAGCTCCAGCACCTCGGTCTGGATCGAGGCCGTGTCCACGTCGTTATGCGCGCCGTGGTTCTCCCAGAAATGCGAGGTCTCGGTGGACAGGGGGTCCATCACGACCAGCATCTTCAGATTGGACAGGCCCGCCGTCACCTTGCCGCGGTCCGGGATGGACAGCATCGGGTTGAAGCCCTGGCAGAAATACAGGTTCACCTTGCCATGGTTCATCAGTTCGAACATGCGCAGGATGTCATAGGCCGGAACGTCCAGCTTGGGCAGGTACTCGTACGCCCAGTTATTCTCGGCCGTGGCGGCATCGCCCCACATTGCCTTGAGGAAGCTGACCATGAACTTGGGATAGTTCTGCCAATAGCTGGTCTGACCCGGCTGCAGCGGCGTGAACTCGCGCGTGGACAGATAGGTCTGCCAGTCGACCTCCTTCTCCGTCGGGATGTTCAGGTATCCCGGGATCAGGTTCGACATCAGGCCGATATCGGTCAGGCCCTGGATGTTGGAGTGACCGCGCAACGCGTTCATCCCGCCACCGCGGACGCCGATATTGCCCAGGATCAGCTGCAACATCGCCATGCCGCGGATGTTCTGTGCACCCTTGGAATGCTGGGTCCAGCCAAGCGCGTACATGGACGTCATCGTCCGGTCCACGGCCGAGCATTCGCCGATCATCCCGCAGATATCCAGGAACTTGTCACGCGGCGTGCCGGTGATGTTCTCCACGAATTCCGGCGTGTAGACGTCGACATGCTGCTTGAGCATGTTCCAGACGCAGCGCGGGTCCTGCAGCGTGGGATCGGTCAGCGCAAAGCCGTCCTCGCCCATCTGATAGTCCCAGCTCTCCTTGTTGAAGTCGCGCTTTTCCTCGTCATAGCCGGTAAAGAGGCCGTCGGACCAGCCGAAGTCCTCGCGTACCAGGAAGGACGCGTTGGTATAGTTGCGGACATAGTCCCACTGGACCTTGTCGTTCTCGATGCACCAGCGGATCACCCCCATCAGGAAGGCGATGTCAGTGCCCGGACGGATCGGCGCATAGTAATCCGCGACCGATGCGGTGCGGGTATAGCGCGGGTCGACCACGATCAGCTTGGCGCCGCGATGCGCCTTGGCCTCGGTCACCCACTTGAAACCGCAGGGATGCGCCTCAGCAGCGTTGCCGCCCATGACGATCGCCAGGTCGGTGTTCTTAATGTCAGTCCATGGATTGGTCATCGCTCCACGGCCGAATGTCGGGCCCAAACTGGACACCGTAGGGCCGTGTCAGACGCGTGCCTGGTTGTCGAATCCCACAATCCCCATGGACCGGACCGTCTTGTAGGTCAGCCATGCGGTTTCGTTGGTCGTGGCCGAAGCCGCCAGGAATCCCGTCGTCGTCCAGCGGTTGACGGGGGTGCCGTCATCGTTGGTGGCAATGAAGTTCGCGTCCCGATCATCCTTGAGAGCGCGGGCGATCTTGTCCAGCGCCTCCTCCCAGGTGATCTCCTCGAAGCGGTCCGATCCCGGACGGCGCAGGCGGGGCTGCGTCAGGCGCGTGGGCGCATGGACGAAGTCCTTCAGCGCGGCGCCCTTGGGGCACAGCGTTCCGCGGTTCGTCGGGTGATCGGCATCGCCCTCGATATGCATCAGCTCGGCGGTTTCGCCGGCCTTCACGTCCCCGCGCGAATACATGATGATCCCGCAGGCGACCGAGCAGTATGGACAGGTGTTGCGTGTTTCCGTGGTCGTGGCCAGCTTGAACGCGCGCACATACGCCGCCTCCGCTGCCTCCGCCCCGCCGAAGCCCATGGCTCCAAGCGACGTTGCCGCAACCCCCGCACCCGCTAGCCGTAAAAAGCCGCGACGCGAAAGGTCGATATTCATGGGACCCCCCTCTGCCTGTCAAATTCGATAGGTACATCCCAATTCTCTGCCGCAGCCCCGGCCAAGTCAAGGCACGAAGCCTTGCGCGCGACCGAACGGACGGTCTAGAACAGGGCATCAAGCCGATGCGCCGGGGGCGTTCGGGCCGCGTGGCTCCGCCGGAAACGGGGGCTTGGCACATCGGCGCGAGACCCCGCGTTCAGCGGGGTCCGCCGATCCCAGCCCTCACACCCTGACCGGAGCCATCCCATGCCCCTGATGTCACGCCTGCTGGCCACCGTCCTGGCCACCGCCCTGCCGCTTTCCGCCGCGGCCCAGGAAACGCTGTATTTCTCGGCCATTCCCGACGAGGACGAGACCCGCCTGGTCGAACGCTTCACCGCCGTCGCTGACTATCTGTCGGAGGAGCTGGGCGTGCCGGTCGAGTTCGTTCCGGTGAAATCCTACCCCGCCGCGGTCACCGCCTTCCGCAACGACCAGGTCCAGCTGGCCTGGTTCGGGGGCCTGTCGGGCGTGCAGGCGCGGCTGCTGGTCGACGGGGCCCGCGCCATCGCGCAGGGCGACGAGGATACCAGTTTCGTCAGCTATTTCATCGCCCATACCGATACCGGCCTGACCGAGTTCGAGGATTTCCCCGAAGCCGCGCGGGGCATGTCCTTCACCTTCGGCGCCAAGACCTCGACCTCCGGGCGCTTGATGCCGGAATACGCGATCCGCGAGAATACCGGCGAGGCGCCGTATGAGTTTTTCGACCGCGTGGGCTTCTCGGGCGATCACAGCCAGACCCTGCGGCTGGTCGCATCCGGCGCCTGGCAGGTCGGCGCGCTGAATTATGCCGTTTACGATCAGGCGGTTGCCGATAACGCGCCCGAGGTTGAGACGGCCAAGATCATCTGGAAAACGCCGCCCTATCCCGACTACAACTGGACCATCCGCGGCGACGTGGACGCCCGGTGGGGCGAGGGCTTCGCCGACAAGGTCCAGGCCGCGCTGGTCGGCATGGACGACCCGGACCTGCTGGCGGCGTTCCCGCGCAATGCCTTCATCCCCGCCGCGAACGAGGACTATGCCCCCATCGAACAGGTCGCCCGCGATCTGGACCTGCTGGAGTAATCCTTGCAACTGCTGGACGGGGTCGATCTGGGCTATGGCGGCACGCCCGTCCTGGCCGGGGTGCGACTGCATGTCGCGCCGGGGGAACGGGTCGCCCTGTTGGGACGCAGCGGTTCGGGCAAGTCGACGCTCCTCTCCGCTCTGCACGGGGCCGCGGTGGGACTGGGAATGCGAATCGCGCTGGTTCCGCAGGACGCGGCGCTGGTCCCCCAGCTGTCGGCCCTGCGCAACGTCCTGATGGGGCGGCTGGACGATCACGGTGCCTGGCGCAATCTGCGCACGCTGGTCCGTCCAACCGCCCCCGACCGCGCCGCAGCCATGGCCGATCTGGACCACGTGGGCCTGACGCCCCAGGCCGATGACCGCGTGGAATCCCTGTCAGGCGGGCAGAAGCAGCGCGTGGCCCTGGCCCGTGCCCTGCATCGCGGCGGCGACCTGATCCTGGGGGACGAGCCGCTGTCGGCCGTCGATCCGCGCCACGCGCGGGAGCTGGCCGCGCTGCTGCGCGCGGCCTTCCCGACCGCGATCCTGGCGCTGCATGACGTGGCCGTCGCGCGGGCCTTTGCCACGCGGGTCATCGGGCTGAAGCAGGGCGTCTTTCTATTCGACCTGCCGGTGGACCAACTGGATGCCTCACGGATCGAGGCCCTTTATGGCTAGCCTGTCGCGCCTTGGCGTGGTGGCGGGATTTCTGGCCGTGGCCGCCCTGTGCCTTCCGCTGGCCGACCTGACGGTGGCGGGCCACGATCCCTGGGCCGCGCTGGCCCGGATGGGCCGCGGCTTCCTGGCGCCCGATTTCGGCGCCATCGAACAGATCGCCCGCGCCGTCGCGCTGACCGTGGCCTTTGCAGTCGCGGGCGTGACCCTGGGGGGCGTGGCGGGGCTGATCCTGGCGCCCTTCTATCGGCTGCGCGCGGTGCGGGGCCTGGCCATCGCCCTGCGCTCGGTCCACGAGCTGTTCTGGGCGCTGCTGCTGCTGCAGGTCTTCGGGATCAGCGTCTGGTCGGGGGTTCTGGCCATCGCGCTGCCCTATACCGGGATCTTCGCCAAGGTCCTGTCCGAGATCCTGGACGAATCCGACCGCCGCCCCGACCGCTGGCTGGGACCGGCGGTCGATCCGCTGACGCGGTTCCTCTGGGCGCGCGCGCCGCTGGCGTGGCCGCAAATGGCGACCTATGCGCTCTACCGGCTGGAATGCGGGCTGCGGTCGTCGGCGGTGCTGGGCTTCATCGGGCTGCCGACGCTCGGCTTCCAGCTGGACACGTTCTTCCGGCAGGGGGAATACGGCGCGGCGGGGGCGGTCATGGCGATCTACATCACGCTGATCGCGACGGTCCGGCTGTGGATGAGGCCCCGGCTGCTGCTAGGCTGGCTGATTTTCGCCGCGGTGATGCTGGCCACCGTGCGCACGCCGCCGATGGGGCAGGGCGCGCTGTGGCGGTTCCTCAGCCAGGACATCATCCCCGCCCCCCTGCGCCAAGGTGACCCGGCCGCCCTGCTGCCCTGGCTGTGGGAGCTGACGACAACCGCGATCCTGCCCGGCCTGGCCGCGACGCTGATCGTCGCACAGCTGGCGCTGGTGCTGGCAGGGGCCGTGGCCTTCGTCGCGCAGGCCGCGATCGTGCCCCGCGTGACGGGGCGCATCGGCGCGGGCCTGGGGCATCTGGTGCTGGTGATCCTGCGGTCCTTTCCCGAATACATGCTGGCCTATCTGTTCCTGCAGGTCTGGGGGCCGTCCATGCTGCCCGCGATCCTGGCGCTTGGGCTGCATAATGGGGCGATCATCGGGCATCTTCTGGGCCGTCAGGCGACCGGACTGACCCTGCGCGCGGACGCGCCCCGCGGCCTGACCCTGTGGGGCTGGGAGATCGTGCCACGCCTGTTCGGACCCTTCGTGGCGCTGTGCCTCTACCGGTGGGAGATCATTATCCGGGAATCGGCGATCATGGGCATCCTGGGCATCGCGACCCTGGGGTTCTACCTGGACGACGCCATCGGGGAACTGCGCATCGACCGCGCAGTCGTCATCCTGGCCGCGACCGGGCTGGTCACGGTCGGCATCGACGCGCTGTCGCGCGCCATCCGCGCCCGCCTTGGCGCGGGCGATCTGCATGTCGGGGACGCGCGGCCGGGGGCGGTGCCCGGCCAGGCGACCAACTGCTAGGCGGCCATCTGCGGCTGGCGCACCGCGCAGGCAAAGGCCAGGAACTTGCCGTCGTCGTTGGACACCAGATCGCCCATCGGACGGGGCGTCCAGCCAAGCCGTGACGCCATGCGCAGGAAGGCCGGCGGCCCCAGGAACAGGCAGTCGGTGGCGCCGACGTCGTGCAGGTATTCGTTCGACGCCTCCAGGATCGCCTCGGCCAGACCCGGCACGGGCAGGGCGGCAAAGCGCGTCAGTTCCCACGCCTGCGGGTCGACGGGGGGTTCGTCATGACACAGGTTGGTGGGCATGCCCGGCAGCAAGCCGCGATGCGCGTCGCGGATCATGTAGGAATAGACCACCTTGCCGCCTCCGAACGAACAGTCGGTCCGTTTCAGCCGCGCCCCGCCGATCGCGCGCCCGTCGCGATGGGCGATCACGTAGACGGTGTCGAAGGTGTCGTACTGCTCGAACTCGATGCCTTCGGCGTGGTGCAGGGGCCATGCCATGCGATCCACGAAGATCTGCTTGCGCAGCTGGAAGAAGCTGGCCACCAGGTCGAACTGGGCCATGTCACGCGGCAGGCGGATCGTGGCGATCTGCACGTCTCTCATCGTCTGTGTCATGTCACGCATCCCTATTGCCGATACCCGTCGGGCAGCTTGGCCAGTCCCAGGAACTGGCGACCGCCGGTCACCTTGTTGGGCAGCCACAGGCCCCAGCTGGTGACCTCGACCGCCAGCACGCCTTCATCGGCATAGGCATCGAAATAGGTCAGCATCGTCTCGACCATGTCGCGGCTGAATTCCGCGGTTGCCAATCTCGGCTCTCTGATTCCCTTAACCACCTTTGTCCTCCATAGCTGACAGGTGTTAACGGCTTGCTACCCATGGCCGGGCTTGTCGCGCGAAAAGCGGACAAGCTGCCTTTTCAGTATGTCCGAAAAGGCATATCCTGCAGGTCGTGAAGCAGGAGAGGCGTGATGCTGAACGATCTGATCCCCAATTTCGACGACGAGATCGCCGAAATGCACGCTCTTGCGCCCTCGGGTTGGATCATGGGGTTCAACCTGACCTACAAGGGCCCCGAACACCTGCACAACGCCTATCCGGATGCCTGGCGGTCCATCTACGAGGACCGGAACTACTTCTTCGGCGATCCCATCGCGATGTGGACGATGACCCATGACGGCGCCGCCCGCTGGTCGGAGGTGCGCATCCCCGACCTGCGCGGGGTCATGCAGGCGGCACGGCGGTTCCGCCTGAACTATGGCGTGGCGATATCACGCAAGGTGGCGGGCAAGCGGTCGTTCCTGACGCTGTCCCACCCCGACCGCGAATTTTCCGATGACGAGATCGCGCGCTGCCGCGCCAAGTTCAACCTGTGGACCGACCTGGTCCTGAACCGCGCCGCCCTGACACCTGCCGAACTGGACGTGCTGCGCTGCTTCCGCGACGGTCTTGGCCAGATCGAGACCGCGACCCAGCTGTCCATCGCCGAATCCACCGTCAAGCAGCGGGCGATCAAGGCCTGCGGCAAGCTGGGTGCGAAAAGCCGCACCCAGGCCGTGGCCATCGCGGTCGCCCGCAACTATCTGTGACCGCTACTGGATCGCGCGGATCGCCGGATAGGCGGCGCGATAGGCCCGATGCGCAGCGGCGAATGCGTCGCGCAGACCGGCATCCGGCGCGATCTCGGCGGTGACGCGGGGCGGGGTCATCACCTGCTCGACCGTTCCGGCCCCGGCGGCCACCATGCCAAGCCGTGCGGCGCCCAGGGCCGCGCCAAAGTCGCCGTCCTCGGGCAGGGTCAGGGTCACGTCCAGCGCGGTCGCGATCACCTTCAGCCAATAGCGTGACCGCGCCCCGCCGCCGATGGCCATCAGCCGCGTCGGACGCGCGCCTGTCGATTGCAGCGCCACTAGGCTGTCGGCCAGCCCGAAGGCCACCCCCTCCAGCACGGCGCGGGTCAGGTCGTTGCGGTCGGTCGCGGCCGCCAGCCCGGTCAGGCTGCCGCGGATCGCAGGGTCGTTATGCGGCGTGCGTTCCCCGGACAGATAGGGCAGGAAGCGCACCGGCCCCGGCGCGCGCAGCGGTCCAAGGTCGGCGGTCAGCTGGGCGGGCGTGGCCCCCGTGACGCGGCCCAGCCAGTTCAGGCTGTCAGTCGCGGCCAGCATCACGCCCATCTGGTACCAGCGCCCGGGCACCGCGTGGCAGAAGCTGTGCAGCGCCGTGTCAGGCGCGGGGGCATAGCCGTCGCGCGCCGCCAGCAGCACCCCCGATGTGCCAAGCGACACGAAGCCCGCGCCTTCGGCCATGGCGCCGATCCCGCAGGCGGCGGCGGCATTGTCCCCCGCACCCCCGGCGACCGTCACTGGCCCGGACAGGCCCCATTCGGCGGCCAGATCGGCACGCAGCCGACCGGCGGGGGCGGACCCCTCGACCAGGCGGGGCATCTGCGCGCGGGTCATTCCGGTCGCGGCCAGCAGGTCGTCCGACCAGTCGCGCGCCCCGGTGTCCAGCCACGACGTCCCCGATGCGTCGGACAGATCGCCCACCGCCTCTCCGGTCAGCCACAGATTCAGATAGGCAGCCGGCAGCAGCACCCGCGCGGCTTGGGCGAACAGGTCCGGCTCATGCGCGGCCATCCAGGCCAGCTTGGGCGCGGTGAAGCCGGGGAAGACGATGTTGCCGGTCAGCGTGCGAAACCGCGGATCGGCGTCCAGCGCGTCGGCCTCGACATGGCTGCGCGTATCGTTCCACAGGATCGCGGGGCGCAGTACGCGGTCCTGCGCATCCAGCACGCAGGCACCGTGCATGTGCCCCGCGACGCCGATGCCGCGAAGGGACGCGAATTGGGGATGCGCCGCGCGCAGATCGGCCACCGCCCCCTGCAGCGCCGTGATCCAGTCGGCAGGGTCCTGTTCGGACCAGCCGGGATGGGGATGGGCCACGTCGTAATGGCGCTCGGTCGAGCCGATCGGCTGTCCCGCATCATCCACCAGCAGCGCGCGCAGCCCCGACGTGCCCAGATCGATCCCCAGAAAGCTCATCCCGCATCCTCCTTGTTGTTCCGCCAGACCTTCAACACGGAAACCGAAATGTCCAGCCGCCGCCTTGCACCCGGGCCCGGATCGGACAAGGGTCGGGGGGAAACGAACGGAGCGTGCCATGACCCCCCGCATCATCGACCGCGACAGCGCCCGCGGGCTGGACTGGCCCGGCGCCATCGACGCGCTGCGCCAGGGGCATCTGGCAGCCGCCGCCGAGGTCCGCGACCTGTTCCTGGGGCCTGGGTCGGGCAGCCTGCTGACGCGGGCGGCCTGGCTGCCCGGCCAGGGCTTCGGCGTCAAGGCGGTGACAGTCTTTGGCGACAACCCGGCCTGCGGCCTGCCGTCGGTGCAGGGGGCGATGCTGGTCTTTGACCCCGAAACCGGCGTGCTGACCGCCGTGATCGATGCGCCGCTGGTCACCGAATAAAAGACCTGCGCCGATTCCGTGCTGGGCGCGCAGATCCTGGCCCGGCCGGACAGCCGCCGGTTGCTGATCGTCGGGGCGGGGGTGCTGGCCGGGGGGCTGGTCGCGGCCTATCGCGCGGGCATGCCGCATCTGGATCAGGTGCAGGTCTGGGCGCGCCGTCCCGAACAGGCGCGGGCGCTGGCCGAACGCCTGGCGGCAGAGGGTCACGCGGTCACGCCGGTCACCGACTTGGCCGCGGCGGTGGTACAGGCCGACATCGTGTCCACCGCGACGATGGCGCGCGAACCGGTGCTGCGCGGGGAATGGGTGCGCCCCGGCACCCATGTCGACCTGATCGGCGCCTTTCGCGCCGAGATGCGCGAGGCCGACGACGCGCTGATGACCCGCGCCCGCATCTTTGTCGACAGCCGTGCCACCACCATCGCCCATATCGGCGAACTGGCGATCCCCATCGCCGCGGGCGTTCTGAAGCCCGACGACGTCCTGGGCGATCTGTACGACCTGGTGCCCGGCCGGTGCGGGCGCACGGGCGCGGACCAGATCACGGTCTTCAAGAACGGCGGCGGCGCGCATCTGGACACGATGATCGCCGCCTGGATCGCCACCGCGGCCTAGGGCAGGGCGGGCATCACGCGCCCGGTGCAGGGCCCGAACCCCACGCGATAGCCCGCCCCCTGCGCGTGGGCGAACAGACCCACCTCGTCCCCGTCCTGCAGGAAGGTGCGGGGCTGGCCGTTCACGATTACGGGCTGCTGCCCGTTCCGCGTCATCTCCAGCAGGGCGCCGGTCTGATCGGGGGTGGGACCAGAGATCGTGCCCGATCCCAGCAGGTCGCCCACGTTCATCGGGCAACCCGAACTGGCGTGATGGGCCAGCGCCTGCGCCTGCGACCAGTGCATCACGGCATAATTCACGCGTGCCATGACCTGCCCGTTCAGCGTCCAGCCCATCGCCAGGTCATGAAAGCCCGGGCGGTTGTCACGCAGATGGGGCATGGGGTCCACCGCCCGGGCGGCACCGGCGCGGCGGAACGGCTCCAACGCGGCGCGGGTCACGATCCACGGGCTGATCGTGGTGGCGAAAGCCTTGCCCTGGAACGGCCCGAGGGGCTGATACTCCCACGCCTGGATATCGCGCGCCGACCAGTCGTTCAGCAGGACATGGCCAAAGATCATGTCCTCTGCCTGATCGACGGTGATACGGGTGCCAAGGGCGGTGGCCGCCCCCACGATGGCGCCCAGTTCCAGTTCCAGGTCCAGTCGGCGGCTGGCGGTCCATTCCGGACCGGCGGGGCCGGCGACCTGGCCCATCGGGCGATGCACCAGCGTTCCCGACACCATAACCGACGAGGCCCGGCCGTTATAGCCGATGGGCATGTGGTCCCATTGCGGCGGCAGGGCGTTGTCCGGCCCCCGGAACAGGCATCCCACGTTGAACGCGTGGTGGCGCGAGGCATAGAAATCGGTGAACCCCTCGACCCGGATCGGCAGGTGCAGCCGCGCGCCCGCCATCGCCACCAGCGGCAGGTCACGGGGTCCGTCGGGGGACAGCAGCGCCGTCAGCCGTGCCCGAGCCGCCGCCCACGCGTCCGGACCGCGGGCGATGAAGTCGTTCATCCGCGGCGCGGCAAAGGTGTCGCCCGCATCCAGCAGTCCCTGCGCCTCGCACGCGGCCAGATCCAGGATGCGGTCGCCGATGGCCACCCCGCAGCGCGGGCCGCGGTCGTCCGAAAACACGCCATAGGGCAGGTTGTTCAGCGGGAAATCGCAATCAGGCTGATTGGCGGATAACACCTGCGACGGCATCAGGCCGGGTTCGGCACCGGTCATTTCACCCCCGGCGTGCCGTCGAACTTCTTCTCCAGCCGGTTCCAGACATCGATGTATTCCGGCTGCATCGGCGCCTCGCGGGCGGCGTATTCGGTCAGATGCTGAGGAAAGCGCGTCTCGAACATGAAGGACATCGTCTCGGCCAGCTTGTGCGGCACCAGGTCGCCGGTCGTCGCCTTGTCAAAGGCCTCGCGGTCGGGGCCGTGGGGCAGCATGCAGTTGTGCAGGCTGATCCCGCCGGGGGCGAACCCCTGAGGCTTGGCATCATAGATGCCGTGGATGTTGCCCATCAGCTCGGACATGATGTTCTTGTGGTACCAAGGGGGGCGGAACGAATGTTCGGCCACCATCCAGCGGTCGCGAAACAGCACGAAGTCGATGTTCGCCGTCCCGTCCTGTCCGGACGGCGCGGTCAGCACGGTGAAGATCGACGGGTCGGGATGATCGAACAAGATCGCGCCGACCGGCGAATAGGTCCGCAGATCATACTTATAGGCGCAATAGTTGCCGTGCCACGCGACCACGTCCAGCGGGCTGTGGTCGATCCATGTCTCATTGAACTGGCCGCACCACTTGATGACCACGCGGGACCGTGCCTCCCGATCCTCGAAGGCCGCGACGGGGGTCTTGAAGTCTCGCGGATTGGCCAGACAGTTCGCGCCGATGGGGCCGCGGTCGGGCAGGTCGAACTTCTGGCCGTAATTCTCGCAGACGAAGCCCCGGGCGGGGCCTTCCAGCACTTCGACCCGATAGACCAGGCCGCGGGGAAGGATCGCGATCTCCTGCGGCTGGACGTCGATGATGCCCAGTTCGGTACAGAACCGCAGCCGGCCCTGCTGCGGCACCACCAGCAGTTCGCTGTCGGCAGAGAAGAAGTATTCGTCCCGCATCGACGCGGTGACCAGATAGACATGGGTCGCCATGCCGACCTGGATGTTCACGTCGCCCGCGGTCGTCATGGTGCGCATGCCGGTCAGCCAGGTCAGGTCGCCCTGGGGGACCGGGATCGGGTCCCACCGGTACTGGCCCAGGCTGGTCACCCCCGGCAGGATATTCGGCGCGGTTTTCCAATAGGGAAGATCGATCGCCGCGAACCGCCCCGTGTGATGCACCGACGGGCGGATGCGATAGCACCAGCTCCGCTCGTTCTGGCCGCGCGGCGCGGTGAAGGCGGTTCCCGACAGTTGCTCCGCATAGAGGCCATAATTGCAGCGCTGCGGACTGTTCTGGCCCTGGGGCAGGGCATCGGGCAGGGCCTCGGTCTCGAAGTCGTTGCCAAAGCCGGGCAGGTATCCCGGATGGGCACCCGGACCCGCCGGGGCACGGGTCATTCCCGAGGTCTGAACGCTGTCGGTCATCGCGGCACCCAATTTCATTGCATCTGCAACGAATATATCCGGCGGTGCCGCGATCCGTCAAGCGACGCGGCCTTGCACCCGCCACGAGGTCCGTGAATGCTGATGCCTTGGGAACCGGAGGCCGACATGTCCGACATGCGCATCGCCAAGCTGGGTCCGGGCGACCTGTCCGCCTTCAAGGCGATCCGGCTGGAGTCGTTGCGCCTGGCGCCCACCGCCTTTGCCAATACCGAGGCCGACTGGTCCGGGCTGACCGATGACGAATGGATCGGCCGGATGACGCATCCCGTCTTTGCCGCATTCCGGGGGCAGGACCCGGTCGGGATCATGGGCCTGCTGCCGCAGCGGGGCGAACGGCGATCGCATCGGGCGACGCTGATCATGGTCTATCTGCGCCAGGACCTGCGGGGAACGGGGGCAGCGGATGCGCTGCTGCGCGCCGTCATGGATTTCGCGACCGCCACCGGGCGGCGGCAGATCGAGCTGGCGGTGAACCACCATAACACGGCCGCCATCCGGTTCTATCTGCGCCATGGCTTTGTCCAGACCGGCCGGATCCCCGCCGCGCTGATCGATGCGGGACAGGAGGTAGACGAACTGCTGATGGTCAAACGTCTGTCCTGACCGGACGAGCCACATCCAAGAAGGAAATAACCATGATTATGACTCACTTTGCTTGGTCATAGCGCCGTTTCGCATCAGAGAGATGCGCCAAGGCAGCTATCAGTTCTTTACGCAGTTCAAGTAGTTGGAGTTGGTTCTGCTTGATTGCCTTTTCGCACATCTCCACCTGCGCATGCGCGTCCGATAGCGCAGAAGCGAGCCTCTTACGGCGGACATGGTCTAGGTTCACTGTCATGTTGGCCAAACTTGGCAGCCTGAACTGGTGTGTTCATACCATCTCTCTTGGCCAAATCGCAAATATTCCTGCTCGCAGACAAACTTGCTTTGGCGGCCAAGCTGAACCTGTCCTTCGTAGATGCTGGTATGACACTTGGGCAGGCCGAGTCACTCGTCCGGATCTGGAAGGATGGCACGATCAGCTATCAGTCCCTTTAAAGAAATTTACAGCGCGGAGAATTTTCTTGCGTAGAGCGAACGGCTGACGAAGAGACGAAGCTGTCAAACCTTGAAAGCAGGGCAGATCCGGATGATGTGGCCGTGCTCTAGAACTTGACCACGACGGAGGCAACGCTTCGGTGTGAGGGGCCATGGTAGACAGCTTCGATGTTGTTTCCTGCAGGATCGATCAGGAAGGCTGCATAGTAGCCGGGATGATAGGGTCTGTGTCCCGGAGCACCGTTGTCGGTTCCTCCCGCGGCCAAGCCGGCCCTGTAGAAAGCTTCGACGGTGTCGGTGCTATCCGCTTGGAATGCCAGGTGATGTCGTCCGGTCAGCTGACCTAACGCGGCGTGACTGTCTTTCGATGATACGAACAGCTCGTCGGCCCAGAAGTGGTCGTCCGCGATGTCGCCCATCGGGATGTTCAGGGCACCGAGTACGGCTTGGTAGAACTTGAGGCACTTCGGCAGATCCTCAACGATCAGATGAAGATGATCGATCAGGCGCCCGCGATGCAGCTGGTCCGTTTCCATGGCTTGGTCCTCCTACCCATAACCGAGAGCATGAGGCTCCGACCTTACCCGATCAATCGGAGAATCTCCGCAGCCGGCGTCCTTGGCGCCGGCGTGCCTTCCTCGCCCTGCTTCAGGACAAACGCCTTTTGCGCCTCCGTGAACCTTGATGCTTTCATCGTTCTCCGCTCCTCTCCCAGCCAGGGAAGGTTAACCGAAAACTCCAGCTTCAAACCGTCCAGTTTTCAGGGGGCAGAGCAGTGCCGTCATGTCATGTGATCCCTGCAGGCGACCCGCCCGGATGCTGATCATGGTCCGGGATCAACTGAAGACCGCCCTGCTGGCCATTGCCGCGCTTGGCTTGACGGTCGGCCTGGCCCTGTGGGCGGCGGGGCGGTCCGATCTGGCGACGCTGGCCTGGTCGGCGGGCGTCATCCCCGTGCTGGCAGACCTTGTCGTCGAAATCATCCGCAGCCTTGCGCAAAAAGAGGTCGGCCTTGATATCGTCGCGGCGCTGTCGATGTCGGCGGCGCTGGTCTTTGACGAAACGCTGGCGGCGGCGGTGGTCGCGCTGATGTATTCGGGCGGGACGTTTCTGGAGAGCTTTGCCCAAGGCCGCGCCCAACGCGAGATGTCGGACCTTCTGTCGCGCGTGGCCCGCACCGCCACCCTGCACCGCGACGGCCGGTTGACCCAGGTGCCGCTGGACGACATCGCCCCAGGCGACCTGCTGCTGATCAGGCAGGGCGAGGTTGCGCCCGTGGACGGCACCTTGGCGTCGGGCAATGCCATGCTGGACCAGTCCGCGTTGACGGGTGAATCCCTGCCCCTCCACCTGTCCCAGGGCGCAGACGTCATGAGCGGCGCGACCAACGCGGGCGAGGCGTTCGATCTGCGTGCGACCCGCCGCGCGGCCGACAGCACCTATGCCGGGATCGTGCGGCTGGTTCGCGCGGCGCAGAATTCGCGCGCGCCAATGGCGCGGCTGGCGGATCGGTATTCGCTGTTGTTTCTGGGTGTGACGGTCGTGCTGGCGACAGCCGCGTGGTGGTTCACCGGCGATCCGATCCGCGCGGTTGCCGTCCTGGTCGTCACCACTCCCTGCCCGCTGATCCTGGCCGTGCCGGTGGCGCTGGTGGCGGGGCTGTCGCGCGCGGCGCGCTTTGGCGTGCTGGTCAAGGGCGCGAAACCGCTGGAGGCGATGACCCGCATCAGGACGCTGATCGTGGACAAGACCGGCACCCTGACCGATGGGCGGCCCAGGATCGTTGCGGTCCATGCGACGGGCGAGATGCCCGAGGACCGGGTCCTTTATTTCGCGGCCACGCTGGATCAGTTGTCCCAGCATCCGGTTGCCCAGGCCGTGGTGGCCGCCGCCCGTGCCAAGGGGGCCACGCTGCCCGTCCCGACCGACGTGGTCGAAACCCCGGGCGAGGGCGTGACCGGCACCGTTGATGGTCACGCCGTGGTAGTCGGCGGCACGGGCTTCGTGGCCGCGCGGTCGGGATCTGCGGCTTGGGACATGGCGGCGCAGGAACCCGGCGCGGTGCTGGTCGCGGTGGCGGTGGACGGGCAACCGGCCGGCTGGCTGGTCATGTCCGACAGCCTGCGGGCGGGCATCGGCGACCTGCTAGCGGGCCTGCGCGAACAGGGCATCGCACGCATCGTGCTGGCCACGGGGGACCGGCACGCTGTGGCGGGGGCCGTCAGCCGCGGCCTGTCGCTGGACGAGGTCCATGCCGATCTGACGCCCGATCAGAAGGTGCTGCTGGTGCTGTCTGAACGCTTGAACGGGCCGGTGATGATGGTGGGCGACGGCGTGAATGACGCGCCCGCGCTGGCGGCCGCCGATGTCGGCGTGGCGATGGGCGCGCGCGGCGCCGCCGCCAGCGCCGAGGCGGCGGATGTCGTCCTGCTGGTCGACCATCTGGACCGGCTGCTGCCGGGCCTTGTGGTGGCACGCGGCGCGCGCCGCATCGCGCTGGAAAGCGTCGTGGCCGGGATCGGCCTGTCGGTCATGGGCATGATCGCGGCGGCGCTTGGATATCTGACCCCCGTGCAAGGCGCGCTGCTACAGGACGCAATCGATATGGCCGTCATTCTGAACGCGCTGCGGGCGCTGACGCTTAATGCCGGAAACTTCGCCGGAGCGAACTAGGGTCGTCGAGGACTGAATAACCCGATGCTTTGTGGGCACTTTCATTGCTCGGTGTTTGATCCCGCGGTTTGATGGCGCGATCCTTATCCTAACAATTGAACAATACCCTATGAGACGAGTTCTTCACTGAAGCGCGACGACCACGCATGCTGAGACAGAGGTACTATGTGCCCAGATGGTTTCGAGAGAGAAAAGTGCTGGCCTAACCCCAACTTTACCTAACACCTAGGCGCTCCGGTCCCAACTGCTTACTCCTCTTTCCGCTGCCTTCCCCCCGCCCGGCGCACGACATCATCGACCCCCGACATCGCGGCATCGAGATCCGCCATGATCCGGTCCAGTTGGCCCTCGTCGCGCCCTCCTTTCATTCGTTCCAACGCGCCGATTGACTTTATGCGTTCGCTTGGCTCCTCGCGGCTGGCAGGCGCACCACCACGAACCGCACCCGCCCCTCCCGCATGTCCCATCCGCGCGGCCAGGGAGGGCAGCGCCCAGAACCGGGAGGTGCTGCGGGCGGTGAGGTTGCTGAGGCAGCCGGCATCGACGAGCTCGCCGATCAGCGACAGGGCGGTCCGACGCGTCACGCCGAGATGATCCATGACCATCGCCGAGCTGACGACCGGCTGCGTCTTCAGATAGGTGATCAAGTCGCCAAGGCGCGACCGCCCATGCGCAGACGACGTCATGGCCGTGAGACGCGCCAGCTCATGGCGCAGGGTCCCCAGATGACCGAGATCATGAGACAGGCTCCGCGTGGCGGCCTCCAGAAACGTGGCCAACCCGGTCACCGGCGACCAGACCCGGAAGCCGGTGCGGGTCAGCGACACGGATGGCGGCACGATCCACCCGGCCACTGCCGGTATCAGCAGGCACCCTGCCCTCTCGTCCAGCTCATCGCGGCCGACCCTTCGATCAGGAGACAGCCCCTGCAGATGACGCGCGGCACCCTCCACGGCCATGAAGACCAGCCGCTCGGCAACCGGGCTGCTGCGCCGGGAGCGGAAGGCATAGCTGGCCGCCGCGCGCCATCCCGCCAGAATCGGAACGTGGGACCAGGTGCGACCGGCCTCCACCACGAGGGGCAGTTCCGCATCCTCGAGACGATCACCCTCGTCGCGTGTCTGACCGATGGGTGCGGCAGCCGCTTCGATCCGGCGCAGGGCCGCGACCGGTTCGCCGAACGGATCCCCGGGCCGCCGGATGACGGTCAGAACCTTCAGAGCCATCTCGGCCGCCCGGGCATCCTCTTCCATCGCGGTGCTGCTGGTGAGACGCAGCACCATCCCCTGCGTGGAGATGCGCTCGCCTTCGAGGCCGACCGAGGCGGCAGCCTCCAGAAGGCTTGTCTCCATCCGCCACAGTGCAGCCAGGGCGGGGTCGGCCAAGAGGATGCCTTCGACCCTCGCTGCGTGGGTCTCGGCACTCAAAAGCAGCGATCCGACATCCATCTGATAAACCAGAGTAATGCAACGACTGCCTTACGCCCGGTCGTCCTTTGACGTGCCGACGATGACATGGGTGACGATCGTGGTCAGGTCAGGAAAGCCGCCCAGCACCTCGTGGTGGAACTGCTTGTAGCTGGCAAGATCGCGGCATTCGACGCGCAGCAGATATTCGACCGTGCCGGTGATGTTGTGGCATTCGACGACCTGCGGCGCGGCGGCACAGCGCGCCTCGAACGCCTGTTGGACCCGCGCGGTATGCCGTCCCAGACCCACCAGCACGAAGGCCGCGAAACCGACCTGTCGCGCGGCATCGCCCAGCACGGCGCGATAGCCGGCGATGATGCCCTGCCGCTCCATCGCCTCGACCCGCCGCTGGCAGGTGGAGGCGGACATACCGACCCGTTCGGCCAAGGCCTGATGGGTGATCCGGCCATCCTTTCGCAGGATACGCAGGATCTTGTCGTCAGTTGCGTCCATGATGGGCCTTTCCTGCAAAAATGCCGTCATCATCGCGCGGATTGCGGACATCCACCAGCGCCCGCGTGCCAGGATGGGACGAACGCAGGACAGGAGGCGGCGAATGGATGCGCTGATCGGGTTGATGGGGTTTGCGGCGGTCACGACGATCACGCCGGGACCGAACAATGCGATGCTGATGGCGTCGGGGGCGACGGTGGGCCTGCGCGGCAGCTGGCGGCACATGGCCGGGATCATGCTGGGCTTTGCTGCGATGGTGCTGGTCCTGGGCGCCGGGCTGGCCCCCGCAGTGCAGGCCCATTCCGGCCTGCAGCGCGTGATGCAGGCCGCGGGGCTGGCCTATGTCCTGTGGCTGGCGTGGAAGATCGCACAGGCCCGCCCGTCGCAGGCCAAGGCCGCCGGACGCCCCGTTGGGCTATGGCGGGCGGCGGCGTTCCAATGGGTGAACCCCAAGGCTTGGGCAATGGTGCTGGCCGCGCTGGCGACCTATGGCGCGGCGCTTGGCGGTCCGCTTCCGGTGGCGCTGGCATTCGCGGCCGTGGGGTTGCCCTGTCATCTGCTGTGGGTCGTGGCGGGCACGCGGATCGCACGGATGATTGACGCGCCGGACCAGCTGCGCCTGTTCAACATGGCGATGGCGGGGATCATGGTCCTGTCGATGCTGCCGGTTCTGATCGCCTAGCCGCCGACAGGGAATGCGCCGGGCCGAAGGGGCCCGGCGCGGGGTCGTCACATCGCGGGCAGGACCGCCAGGTCGCGGATCTGGCCATCGGCCGCGATCTCTCCGGCCGCGGTGGCCGCGCCGGTTTCCAGGTCGACCGAATGGATGGTGTTGTTCGTCACCAGCCACGCCATGTTGGCGCCTTCGGCATCGGTCTGGACGTCGAACGCCATCATCTCGCCCGGGTTCTCGACGTTCAGCATGCCGATGGTGGCCAGCGTGCCGTCATTCGGGGCGGTCTGCTGCAGCAATGCGCCCAGGCCCGAATCGATGTTGTACATCGCGGTCGCCTCGGGGGTGCCATAGCTGTTGATATAGGCCGCAGCGGCGATCATCGGGCTGGCTTCCGAATTCTCGTCCTCGGCCACCCAGTTCAGGCTGCCGTCGACGGTGACCTCTCCGGTGTCCACGTTCACGCGGTGGTTCGTGGTGCCGGTCATGAAGCGCAGGCGGTCGGCCATCGGGTTGAAGTCGACGATCACGGGCATGTCGCCCACCTCGAGCGGCGTGTCCATGGTGGACAGGTCGGTGGCGGCGCCGGTCGCCGTGTCGATGGTGACGATGCGCATGTCATCCGTCACGCCGACCAGCGTGTTGTTCGACGGGCGCAGGTCGATGCCCAGCAGGCGGTCCACGCCCTCGACATCCATGGTGCCGGTGACTTCCAGCGTCTCGGTGTCGAACATGACCAGGGTGCGGTCGTCGGTCAGGCCGACGCCGGTCGCGGCAGCCGCCGCCGAAATGGACAGCGCAAGAGCAGAGGTCGAGAATGCAGCAATGCGAAACATGGGGATGTTCCTTTCGGTTCAGCTTCTGTCACAGGCGGCGGTCTTCGCCGTCCTTGACCCGATGACGCGGCATCCGCGAAACCGGATGCAAAAATAATTCGACCCCCCGCAAATTCGGCGGGCGCATCGAAAGTGACCGCGCGCGCGGTTGCAACCGCCCCCCCGATCGCGGCAGGATGGCCGTGCGACAAGGGGAGGTTTCGTGACCGACGACACAAGACAGCGCAGCCGCCAGCTTGACCGGGCCCTGACCGCCTGTGCCGAAGGCCGCCCCGAGGGCATCGACGCGATCCTGGACATCGAGGGGTCGCAGCTGCTGGGCGTCGCGCGCCGCATCCTGATCCGCCATGACCTGGCCGAGGAGGCGTTGCAGGACGCGATGGTGCTGATCTGGCGCAAGGCCGCCCAGCAGCGCCAGGGAGAGGGCACGGCCCGCGGCTGGATCTATGCGGTGCTGCGCAACCGCTGCCTGACGATCCTGCGCGACGGCAAGCGCCTGTCCAGCCTGTCCCCGGACGAGCTGACGCGCATGCAGGACGCCCGCCAGGACCTGTGCCACGACGACGACTGGAAGCTATTGGCCGGAAAGGGGCGGCTTGGCGAATGCTTGGACGCGCTGGACGATCCGGCGCGGCGCGCGATCCTGCTTGCGCATGTCGCGGGTTACAGCCACGGAGAGATCTCTGCCCGCCAGGGGGTTCCGCTTGGCACCGCGAAATCGTGGATCCGGCGGGGCCTGGCCTCGCTGCGGGAGTGTTTGTCATGAGTTCAGTGTTCCAGGATGACGTAATCGCCTTTGCCGACGACTATGTCATGGGGCTGATGTCGCCGACCGAGGCCGAGCTGTTCGAGGCGCTGATCGCCGCAGACCCGGCCCTGGCCGCCCATGTCGCCCGTCTGCGCGAACAGTTGCTGCCGCTGGATTTGTCAGCCGAGGCCCTGGCCCTGCCGCCGGGTTTCGCAGCACGGCTGCAGGACATCATCGCACGGACGCCGCAGGACGCCGCGCCGACCACGCCCCTGTCCGCGGATCCGACCGTGGCCCCGGTCGCGGCCAACCTGCCCCGCGCGCCGATGCGCTGGCTGGCGGGGCTGGCCGCCTCGCTGGTGCTGGGGTTGGTCCTTGGGTTCGGCGGCGCGATGCAGCGTCCCGCGCCCGCGCCGCAGGTGGTGGCCGTGCTGCTGGACGATCAGGGCCAGCCCCGCGCCATCATCGAGGATTACGGCGACGACACGGCGCAGATCCGCTTCGTCTCCGATGTCGACGTGCCGCAGGGCTTTTCGATCCAGGCCTGGACCCTGCCCTCGCGCGAGATGGGGCCGCAATCTCTGGGCGTGCTGGACGGGCCGCGCGCGACCACGCTGGCGAGTCCGGACCTGCCCGTCCCCGCCGACGCCCAGCTTTACGAAATCACGCTGGAGCCAGAGGGCGGATCGCCCACCGGGCGCCCGACGGGGCCGATCATCGCCAAGGGCCTGGCCGCCGCGCAGAACATCTGACGCGGGCAAGGGAACGCGCGGGCGTCTGGTCGGTTGAGGGGGACAGCAACCCCTCAAGGTGTCCATGTCCCCCACAACCGACCGCCGCGACCCGGCCGAAACCGACCTGACCTGCGACGTGGCCGTGATCGGCGCGGGCACCGCGGGCATCGCCGCCGAACGCGCCGCGCGCAAGGCGGGGGCCCGGACCCTGCTGATCGATCCCGAGTTTCGCGGAACGCTGTGCGCCAATACTGGCTGCATGCCGTCCAAGCTGTTGATCGCGGCATCCCATGCGGCCCACGCGGCGCGGCGCGCGCCCGTCTTCGGCGTTCATCCGGGTGACCCGGTTATCGACGGACCGGCGGTCATGGCCCGCGTGCGCGCGGAACGCGACCGGTTCGTGGACTTCACCCGCGAAACCTTTGACGACCTGCCCGAAGGCACCGCCGTGCGCGCCCGCGCCCGGTTCGTCGGGCCAAGCGAATTGATGCTGGACGACGGCCGCCGCGTGCAGGCCCGCGCCGTGGTGATCGCCACCGGGTCGCAGGCCCAGATCCCCGAACCCTTCCGCGATCTCGGCCCCCGCATCCTGACGAACGAGACAATCTTCGAGCTGCCCGACCTTCCCGACAGCCTGGCGGTGATCGGCGGCGGGCCGATCGGCCTGGAACTGGCGCAGGCGATGGGTCGCCTTGGCGTGCCGGTCACTTTGTTCGACCAGGGCACCCGTCTTGGCAAGGCCCGCTGCGACGTGGTCCATGACGCGCTGCAGGACGCCATTGCGCGCGACGTGACCCTGTGGCTGGGGGTGGAGACGACAGCCTCAGCCGTTGACGGCGGGATCAAGCTGTCCTGGACGGGCGACGCGGCGGGGGATCAGGTGTTCAGCCACGTGCTGGTCGCCGTCGGCCGTCCGCCCAACCTAAAGGGCTTGGACCTGGATGCATCGTGGCTGGCGCTGGACGATCACGGAACCCCGGTCTTCGACCGTACCACGATGCAATGCGGAGACGCGCCCGTCTTCATGGCGGGCGACGCAAATGCCGATGTGCCCCTGCTGCACGAAGCATCGACCGAGGGTGCCATCGCCGGAACCAATGCCGCGACCTATCCACAGGTCACCCCGGGAGAGCGCAGCCCGGCATTCGCGCTGACCTTCACCGACCCGCCGCTGGCCTCGGTCGGGACCGGGCCGGGCGACGGGGTCATCAGCGGTCGCAGCGACTATTCCGACCAGGGCCGTGCCCGAACCGAGGCGCGCGCAGAAGGTGCCGTGACCCTTTACGCCGACGCGCAGGGGCGGCTCAGCGGCGCAGATTTGTGCTGTCCGGACGGCGATCATCTGGCGCATCTTTTGGCATGGTCGGTGCAGTCTGGCGCCACGGCGACGGGGTTGCTGACCATGCCCTTCTACCATCCCACGCTGGAGGAAGGGCTGAAGGCCGCCCTGCGCCAGATCTGCGGCAAGACACGCCAGGCAGAACCCGCCGGGCGCGACTTTGGCACACCTCCCGGCGCATAGGATGCAGTCATGACGGAATCGATCCACGATCTGGGACAAGGCTTCTGGTCGATCCGGGGCGACCTGCGCATCGGCGGCGTCCTGAACGTCGGCACGCAGGCATCGCTTGTCCGGCTTGGGACGGGCCGTTTCGTGATGCTGGACAGCTATCCCCTGTCGGGCGCGATCCGCGATACGGTCATGGACCTGACCGATGGCGGCCGCGCGGTTCAGGCGGTTCTGAACCTGCATCCGTTCCACACCCTGCATTGCACCGCCACCGCCCGCGATTTTCCCGACGCGGCGCTGTTCGGGTCTCACCGCCACCGCCTGCGCCACCCGGACCTGAACTGGCGTCCCGAACCCGTCGAATCGCCCGAGGTTCAGGACATGTTCGCGGATGACCTGACGTTCTCGCTTCCCCGCGGGATCGACTATGTCAGCCGGAACGAACGCGTCCATGCCGGATCGCTGCTGGCCTGGCACCCGGCCAGCCGGACGCTGCATGTCGATGACACGATCAACCTGATGCTGGTCCCGCGCCTGCTGCGCGGCGTCTTCCCCAATCCGCGCGTGTTCCTGCATCCGACCCTGCCGCAGGCGCTGCTGCCGCAGGCCGGAGCGGTTCGCGACTTTCGCGACTGGCTGCAGGGGCTTGCAGGGCTGACGCGCGATCTGCGCTGGCTGTGCGCGGCCCATTCGGGCCTGCGCGAATTCGAACCCGGCCAGTTCAAGGGTGAACTGCTGGCCGCCTTCCGCCGGGTCGAGGACAAGCTGGCAAAGGCCGAGGCGCGTCGCGGGTGATCTTGCCTTCCCCGGCGGGGCGCGGTCTGATCGCGCCCAAAGGGGGGATGCGATGATCGACATGGGACAACTGCCCGACGGGCGCAGGGTGCAGGCCGTGGACCTGCAGGCGGGACGGTTGCGCGCGCGCGTGCTGACGCTTGGCGGCATCGTCCAGGACCTGCGCCTGGACGGGATCGACCATCCGCTGGTTCTGGGACATCCCGACCCCGCGACCTATCTCACAGATCCGTTCCGCCATGTGGGCGCGCTGGTCGGACGTTATGCCAACCGCATCGCGGGTGCGCGCATCCGCCTGTCGGGCCGGGTTCATGATCTTGACGCGAACGAAGGGCCGAACTGCCTGCATGGCGGCACCGAGGGGGCATCGGTCCGCCTGTGGCGCATCACGCGCGCCGCGCCCGATGCCGTGACCCTGGCCCTCGATTTCGTCGACGGAGAGATGGGCTTTCCCGGTGCGATGCAGGCCCTGGCGACCCTGTCGCTTGGCGATCACGACGGCACGGCGTCACTCAGCGTCGTGCTGCAGGCGACGGCCACGCGTCCGACGCCCTGCAACCTGACGCATCACGGCTATTGGACGCTGTCGCCCGATGGGGCCGCGGACCAGATGCTGCAGATCGAGGCCGACCGCTATCTGCCTGTGGACGATGCGCTGATCCCCCTGCCCGATGCCCCGGCCCCGGTGGCGGACACGCGGTTCGATTTCCGCACGGCCCGGCCGCTTGGAGATGCGGGGCTGGACCATTGCTGGTGCCTGGCCGACGGGCATGGCCCCTTGCGGCAGGTGGCCAGCCTGACGGCGCCAGACTTGCGGCTGCGGGTGCTGACGACGGCGCCCGGGCTGCAGGTCTATGACGGTGGCCATTTCCCGCAGACGGGCCTTGCCGGCCACCCCGGCCAGATCGCCCGCCCCCAATCCGCCGTCGCGTTCGAGGCGCAGGAATGGCCCGACGCCCCGAACCGCCCCGACTTTCCGCCCACGATCCTGCGTCCCGGCACCGTCTGGCGGACCGAGACGCGCTATCTGCTGGACCGCCCCTAGCCGACCGTGACGGTGGCCACGGCCTCCGCAAACTGCGGATGGCGGGCGGTGATGCGGATCGTCCCCGCCTCGCCCGTCAGGCGCAGCAGCATGCCCGTGGTTCCCCCCTGCAGCATCCGCAGGTCAGGCCCGATCAGGCGCGCGGGGCCGTCCACCGTCACCGCGATGCCCGCATCCAGGAAGGGCAGCCGGTTGCCCGCCTGGTCCAGCGCGCGCAGCATCACCCGCAGGTCGATATCCGCATCCGCACGCAGCGTGTCGCGGTCGGGCGCAACCTGCAGCATGGTGGGCAGCGGATCGGCCACATAGTCGCGCAGCGCGACCTGTTCGCCGTTCAGCCAGCCGGTGATGCGGCCCGGATGCCAGCTCATGCCCCACTGGCCCAGCTCCTCGGCGCTGATATGGCGGTGGTCGATGATGACCGGCGGATGCGGCAGATGGGGAAACCGCTCTCGGTCGGGACCGACCCGGCGGGTGACGCCCGCGCATTCGAACTCGACCTCGTCGCAGTTGGTCAGCACGATCAGCGGCAGGACGCCGCCGATATTGCGTTCGCCCCGGGCCCAGAAGGTGACCGGCTCCATCACGATCCCTTCCGAGGGTGGCTTCTGGCTGGCATAGGCATGGGCCGCGAATTTCGGTTCGCGCCAGATGTCCATGACGCCGTGATGGCAGATGCGGTCGCCCGCGCCGAAATCCTTGTGCGTGTTGTAATCGAACATGCACCAGCCGATCGACCCCGCGATGCCCGCATCACCATGGGCGGCGTTCAGCACCTCCAGGTGACGGATCACGTGCTCCATCTGGCGCAGTTCGGGATCCTGCGCCTTGGTCGGGAACATGTGGCCGTTATATTCGGTGACCAGATAGGGCACCGGCTTCTTGATGCCGGTGACCTCGGCCACGGACCGCAGCGCCGTGCGCGGGCGGTTGATCAGCGGCAGCTCGGATTCGTCCAGGATGAAGTCGTTCATCGTATAGACGTCCTCCAGCATCTCGCTGTCGGTGATGCAGCGCACGCCCCCGGTCGCGCGCGTCGGGTCCAGCTCGCGCGCCAGCGCGTTGGTGCGCAGATAGAAATCGTGGTTGTCCGGGCTTTCGTTGATGCGCACACCCCAGATGACGATGCTGGGGTGGTTCCAGTCGCGGGTGATCATCGCGCGGACATTCTCCACGCTGCGGTCCTGCCACGCCTGATCGCCGATATGCTGCCAGCCCGGGATTTCCTCGAAGACCAGCAGCCCGATCTCGTCGCAGCGGTCCAGGAACCATGGGCTCTGCGGGTAATGCGAGGTACGCACCATGTTGCAGCCCAGTTCGAACCGCACGATCTCGGCATCGCGTTCCTGCGCATGACGGCCCGCGGCATAGCCCTGATGGGCCCAGCTTTGATGCCGGTTCAATCCGCGCAGCGTCATCGGCTGGCCGTTCAGCAGGAACCCCTGCGGCGTCCACTCCGCGGTGCGGAAGCCAAAGCGATGCGTGGTCACGTCGCCGCTGTCCGGCAGGGTCAGCTCGATCGTGTAAAGCTTCGGGTTATCCGTGGACCACAGCGACAGGCCGGTCAGGCCCGACAGGGTCAGCTCCCCCTCGCCCTCCACGACGGCAATCTCACGGTCGCCGTCCAGCAGCCGGGCGCGGACCGGGCCGGGGGCGGTGACCTCGGGGCGGATCACGACCGTTTTCGCGTCCGCCAGCGCGTCGGGCGTCAGGATGCGCGCATTGGTCAGGTGGCGTTCCGGCAGCACCATCAGCCAGACATCGCGATAGATGCCCGCATAGGTCAGATAGTCGATCTGCGCGCCGAAGGGCGGGATGGCGGGGTTTTCCGACCCGTCGATCCGCACCGTGACCCGGTTGTCGCCGGGGCGCAGGTGGTCGGTCAGGTCGGCCACGAAGGGGGTATAGCCGTCGGGATGGGCCACGACCTGCACGCCGTTCACCCAGACCACGTTGTCGGCCATGGCCCCGTCGAACCGCAGCTGCACCCGGCGGCCCGCCCATGCTTCGTCCCACGCGATCACGCGCTGATAGGTGAAGGCGCGCTGATAGCAGGTCTCGTCGAAATAGCTCAGCGGCAGGTCGACCGCGTTATGCGGCAGCGTGACCGACGCGCCCGACAGCGGCGCGGCAGGATCGGCCGCGCCTTCGGCAAAGATCCAGCCGTGGTTCAGTTTCTGGACGGTCCGCATGATCACCACTCCGCAAAGCTGCCGTCGGCATGGCGCCAGACGGGGTTGCGCCAGCGGTGCCCTTCGGCGGCCAGCTGGCGGACCTTGTCCTCGTTCACCTCGATGCCCAGACCCGGCCCCTGCGGGATCGCGACGAAGCCGTCGTCATAGGCAAAGACCGACGGGTCGGTCAGATAGTCCAACAGGTCGCTGCCCTGGTTGTAATGGATGCCAAGCGACTGTTCCTGGATGAAGGCGTTGTAGCAGACCGCGTCCAGCTGCAGGTTCGCGGCCAGCGCGATGGGGCCAAGTGGGCAGTGCAGTGCCAAAGCCACGTCATGCGCCTCGGCCATGGCGGCGATGCGATAGGTCTCGGTGATGCCGCCCGAATGGCTGGGATCGGGCTGGATGATGTCGACATAGCCGCCCTGCAGGATCGCCTTGAAGTCCCACCGCGTGTACAGGCGTTCCCCAAGCGCGATGGGGGTCGAGCAGTGGTTGGCGATCTCGCGCAGCGCCTCGGCATGTTCCGACAGGACGGGCTCCTCGATGAACATCAGGCGGAAGGGCTCCAGCTCCTTGGCCAGCACCTTGGCCATCGGACGATGCACCCGCCCATGGAAATCGATGCCGATGCCGAAATCGGGGCCCATCTCCTCGCGGATTGCCTGCACGCGGGCCAGGACCTGATCGACCTTGGCATGGCTGTCGACGAACTGCATCTCCTCGGTGCCGTTCATCTTGACGGCGGTGAAGCCCCGGTCCCCGCAATCGCGCGCCATCCGCGCCGTGTCGCCCGGACGGTCGCCGCCGATCCAGGAATAGACGCGGATGCGGTCGCGCTGCTGGCCGCCCAGCAGGGCATGGACCGGCACGCCCAGATCCTTGCCCTTGATGTCCCACAGCGCCTGGTCAAGCCCCGCGATGGCCGACATGTGGATGCCGCCGCCGCGATAGAAGCCCGCGCGATACATCACCGTCCAATGGTCCTGGATCAGGCGCGGGTCGCGGCCGATCAGATAGTCCGACAGCTCCTCGACGCAGGCGGCGACGGAGGCGGCGCGGCCCTCCAGCACGGGTTCGCCCCAACCGCTGATGCCCTCGTCGGTGCTGATCTTGACGAAGCACCAGCGGGGCGGAACGATGAAGGTCTCGACGGCGGTGATTTTCATGGGTTGTCCTCGAAGGCGGGGGCCGCGTGCTGGCGGCCCGTCAGGAAGGCATCGGCAACCAGGCGCAGCGGCGCCAGGTCCAGGTCGCTGCCGCCCGCCGCGACCAGATCGCAGAACCGGGCGTAAAGGCGGGCATATTCGCGGTTCTCACCCAGGGTCTCCAGGCCCGGCGCGGCAAAGCGCGCGCCGCCTTCGGAGAGCGTCGCGGGGCCGGCATCGGTGTCGAAGGCGATCTGCCAGGTCTCATCCCCCGTCACGCGCCAGTCGAAATACGCGGCGATGGGATGGCCCGCCTCCAGGCTCAGATCGGCGGCGATGGGGGTCTGGCGGTTCGCGGGGACGTGCAGGTCAGCGCCGACCAGCCGCACGCCGGGGATCAGCGCGGTCAGGATTGACAGCGCGTTGATGCCGGGGTCGAAGACGCCCAGGCCACCGGGCTGCCAGATCCACTCCTGGCCCGGATGCCATTTGCGCACATCCTCGCACCAGTCGATGCGGACGGCGCGGATTCGGGTCGTGGCCAGCCAGTCGCGGGCCGCGTCCACCGCCGCGGCCTCGCGCGAATGCCAGGTGGCGTGGATGGTCACGCCCTGGCGCGCGGCCTCGGCCTCAAGGACGGCCATCTCGGACAGGGTCGCGCCAGGGGGTTTCTCCAGCATCAGGTGGCGGCCCGCGCGCAGCACCGCCATGGCCTGATCGAACCGCGCCTGCGGCGGGGTGCACAGCGACACCGCGTCCACATCGCCCAGCATCTGCGTCACGTCGCGGTGGTTGGCGACGCCTTCCAGCGTGGCGTTGCGGCTGGCGATGGCGGTCAGCGTCAGGCCGTCCGTCGCGGCAATGGCGGGCAGGTGCTGCGCACGCGCGATGGTGCCCAGGCCCACGAGTCCGATGCGCAGGCTCATCTCAGCCGCTGCCCGCTGTCCGCGTCGAAGAAGAACGCATCCGCCGCGTCGAAGCTCAGGCCCACGCTGCCGCCGCCGGCCGGGTCCAGCCGCTGCGTCGTCTGCACGATCAGCTTCTCTCCGGTCGGGGCGCGCAGATGGGCATAGGTCGTCCCGCCCAGGTTCTCGGCCAGGTCGATGCGGAAGGGGCCGTGCGGCGTCAGGGTCAGCGCGTCGGGACGCAGCCCGACCTCGACCGCGCGCCCCTCGGTCAGGGTGGGACCGTGGCGGTCCAGCGGCGCGTCAAAGGCCGGGGTGACGACCTGGCCACCCTGGACGCGCCCAGCCACGAAGTTCATTGCCGGGCTGCCGATGAAGCCCGCGACAAAGCGGTTGTCGGGATCGTCGTACAGCTCCATCGGGCTGCCGACCTGCTCGATGCGGCCCGACCGCAGCACGACGATCTTGTCGGCCATGGTCATCGCCTCGACCTGGTCGTGGGTGACATAGATCATCGTCGCGCCCAGCTCGCGGTGCAGGCGCGCGATCTCGGCCCGCATCTCGACGCGCAGTTCCGCGTCCAGGTTCGACAGAGGCTCGTCGAACAGGAACACCTTGGGGCCGCGCACGATGGCGCGGCCGATGGCCACGCGCTGACGCTGGCCGCCCGACAGGTTGGCGGGCTTGCGGTCCAGCAGCGGGTCCAGCTTGAGGATGCGGGCCGCCTCGGCCACCTTGGTGGCGATCTGGGCCTTGGGATGGCCGTTCATCTTCAGCCCGAAGCCCATGTTCTGCGCGACCGTCATGTGCGGGTACAGCGCATAGGTCTGGAACACCATCGCCACGCCCCGGTCGGCCGAGTCGGCATCGGTGACGTCCTGGTTCTCGATCATGATCTGGCCGGCGCTGGTCTCCTCCAGCCCCGCGATCATGCGCAGCAGGGTTGATTTCCCACAGCCCGAGGGACCGACGAAAACGCAGAACTCTCCCTGCCTGACTTGCAGGTCGACGCCGTGGATGACCCGCACGGGGCCGAAATCCTTGGTGACGCGGCTTAGCTGGACGCCGGACATGGCAACCTCATGCTTGCTTGTGTTCGGGGAACCGCCAGGTGTCGGCGGTCGCGGCGATCTGCGCCGCAGCCTGGGTCACGGGGCCTGCCAGCGACAGAAGCTGGTCGCGGCTGGTCGTGGCCGTCGTGGTCGTCACCGAGATCGCGCCCAGGATGCGCCCGGTCCCCGACAGGATGGGGGCGGCAAGGCAGGCGATGCCGGTCTCGTGTTCCTCGTCGTCCAGCGCATAGCCGCGCTGGCGGATGCGGACCAGCTCGTCGCGCAGGGCGTCTGGCGTGGTCAGCGTGTTGGGCGTGTGCGCGTGGAAGGACTGCCGCGACAGGGCCGCGGCCAGCTTGTCTTCGGGCAGATGGGCCAGCATCGCCTTGCCCACGCCCGTGCAATAGGCCGGGCCCACCTTGCCGGACTGGGCGAACATCTCGACCGGCAGCTTGGCGTTGCGCTTGTCCACATAGAGGACGGCGCCGTTGTCCAGCTGCGCCAGGTGGATCGTCTGGCCGAGATCGACCGCCAGGCGGTCCAGGACCTGCTGCGCCAGGGGCGCCAGACTGGACTGCGCCCAGGCCGAATGGGCCAGCCGCACCAGCCGCATGCCGGGCGCATAGGTCTGGCGGTCCTCGTCATAGGCCAGCATGTCCTGATGGGTCAGCGCCTGCAGGAACCGGTACAGCGTCGCCTTGGGAAGGCCCGCGACGGGAAGGATCTCGGCAAAGCGGACGGGGCGGCCGAAGGCGGCGACCAGGTCCAGCACGGCCAGCGTGCGGCCCACCGTGCCATCCGTCGTTTCGCGTCTCTGCACCGTCACGTCACCCTCCCCCGTTGTTGACAGGCTATGCGATTCGCAGCATAGTTTCAATATTCAAAACTAAGTTTCAATATATGGAACCAAAATGGGAGGGAGACCATGGTCCATCTGAGAAAAGGGCTGGTGCTGGCGATGCTGCTTGCCACCACCGCTCCCGCCTTCGCGCAAAGCCGGGTGCTGGTGTTCAATACCGATGCGTCCGATCCCGCGCCCAAGGCGGCGTTCGACCAGCTGATCGCGGATTTCGAGGCCGAGTACCCGGAGATCGACGTGCAGGTGAACACGTTCGACCACGAAGGCTATAAGACCGCGATCCGGAACTTCATGACCGCCGACGCGCCGGACCTGGCGAACTGGTACGCGGGCAACCGGATGGGCCCCTTCGTCGAGGCGGGCCAGTTCATGGACGTGTCCGACATCTGGGCCGAGAACAACCTGACCGAGACCCTGGGGTCCGCGCTGTCATCGATGACCATCGACGGCAAGCAGTGGGGCATCCCCTACACCTACTACCAATGGGGCATCTACACCAACGAGGACGTCTATGCGCAGGTCGGCGTCGAGCCTGCCGCAACCTGGGACGAGTTCATCGCCAATTGCGAGAAGTTCAAGGCCGCGGACATCGACTGCCTGACCACCGGGTCCAAAGCGCTGTGGCCGGTCGCGGGGCTGTTCGACTATCTGTCGCTGCGCACGAACGGCTATGACTGGCACATGCAGCTGACCAACGGGGAAATCCCCTGGACGGATGACAGCGTGCGCGCGGTCTTTGCCGAATTCGCCAGGGTGCTGCCCTATGTCTCGGCCAACCACGCCGCGATCGACTGGCAGGACGCCGTGTCGAACCTGGTCCAGGGCAAGGCCGCGAACTATGTCATGGGCAACTTTGCCGTGGCGGCCTTCAAGGACGGCGGCATGACGGACGAGACCCTGGGCTTCATGCCCTTCCCGACCATCAACCCCGACATACCGCGCGCCGAGGAGGCACCGACCGACACCGTCCACATCCCCGCCGCGGCCAAGAACCCCGAGGATGCCAAGCTGTTCCTGGCCTTCATGGCGCGCCCCGATGTGCAGACCAAGATGAACGCCACGCTTGGCCAGCTGCCGATCAACGCCGAAAGCAGCGTGGGCGACGACCCGTTTCTGCAGGCGGGCTTCGAGCTGCTGTCCACCGCCGAGGGCGGCATCGCGCAGTTCTTTGACCGCGACGCGCCGCCGGAGATGGCCAAGGCCGGGATGGAGGGGTTCCAGGAATTCATGGTCCGCCCCGAACGCCTGGACGCCATCCTCGAACGGCTGGAGCGTCAGCGCCAGCGCGTCTACGCCCAGTGATCCCGTCGCGGGCGGGGACCTCTCCGCCCGCGCGTTTCCCCGCAAGATGAAGGTGGCACCATGACCGCCCTGCCCGACACCCCCCCGCCGCGCCGCCGGTCCCGGCGTCAGCTGACGCCCTGGCTGTTCCTGGCGCCGGGCCTGCTGATGTTTTCGGTCTACGTGATCATCCCGATCTTCCAGTCGGTCTGGGTCAGCTTCCACGATTGGGACGGGCTGGGCCCGATGACTTGGGTCGGCCTGGCCAATTACGACGAGCTGTGGTGGGACGAGGCCTTCTATACCAGCCTGAAGAACAATGTGATCTGGCTGGCGCTGTATCTGCTGGCGGTGCCCCTGGGACTGATGATCGCGCTGTTCCTGAACCAGACGATCCGCGGCATCCGCGTCTACAAGTCGCTGTTCTTCTTTCCCTTCGTCATCAGCCAGGTGGTCGTGGGGCTGATCTTTTCGTGGTTCTATGCGCCGGGCTTCGGGCTGCTCTATGCGCTGATCGAATGGGCCACGGGCACGGGCGTCGCGATCCTGGCCGACGAACGCTTCGTCACCTATGGCATCATCGCGGCGGGCCTGTGGCCGCAGATCGCCTATTGCATGATCCTGTACCTGACCGGCCTGAACGCCGTCGCCCCCGACCAGATCGAGGCCGCGCGCCTGGACGGCGCCAAGGGCTGGCGGATGCTGTGGCATGTCGTGCTGCCGCAACTGCGCCCGGCGACCTTCATCGCCGTGGTCGTGACCGTCATCGGTGCGCTGCGCAGCTTCGATCTGGTCAGCATCATGACCTCGGGCGGGCCCTTCGGGTCGTCGCGCGTGCTGTCCTATTACATGTACGAACAGGCGCTGTCGGAATACGGCTATCGCATGGGCTACGGCGCGGCCATCGCGGTCGTCCTGTTCGCGATCATGATGATCTTCATCTCGGGCTTCATCTGGAAGATGTGGCGCGACGAGAAAGGGGTCTGACCCATGTTTCCCCGTCCCATCCAGACGATGTCCCCCGCGGCACAGCGCACCTATAAGATCGTGCTGCCGATCATGCTGGTCCTGTGGCTGCTGCCCCTCCTGGGGGTCGCGATGACCTCGGTCCGCCCGTCGGGCGACCTGGCCGCGGGCAACTATTTCGGCATCCCGTCCCGCTTTGCATGGGAGAACTATGCCGACGTGTTCCGCAACTCGCCCCTGGCGCAGTACCTGTGGAACAGCTTCCGCATCACCATTCCGGTGATGATCGGCGCGGTGGGGCTGTCCTGCCTGACCGGGTTCGCGCTGGCGGTCTACAAGTTCCGCCTGTCGCTGGTGGTGTTCTTCATGTTCGTCGCGGGCAATTTCGTGCCGTTCCAGATCCTGATGGTGCCGGTGCGCGACCTGACGGTGGACATGGGACTGTACAACACCATCACGGGGCTGGCGCTGTTCCACATCGCCTTTCAGACCGGGTTCTGCACGCTGTTCATGCGCAACTTCATCAAGGCGCTGCCGCGCGAACTGATCGAGGCCGCCCGTGTCGAAGGCGTCACCGAATGGCAGATCTTCTGGCATATCGTCCTGCCGCTGGTCCGGCCCGCCATCGCGGCCCTTTCGGTGCTGGTCTTCACCTTCATCTGGAACGACTATTTCTGGGCGATGGTGCTGACCACGGGCGCGGACACGCAGCCGGTGACGGCGGGGCTGAACAGCCTGAACGGCCAGTGGATCGCCGCATGGCACCTGGTCAGCGCAGGCTCGATCCTGGCCGCCCTGCCGCCGGTGCTGATGTTTTTCCTGATGCAGCGGCATTTCATCGCCGGACTGACCCTGGGCGCGGTGAAATGAGGCTCTGGCGCATCGACACGCCCGCCCAGACCATGGTCCTGGGCAGCGACGACGGCATGGCCTGCTGCCATTACTGGGGCGCGCCCCTGCCCGGCGACACCGACCTGGACGCGCTGGTCGCGGCGGCGGCGGGCGGCATCACCGGCGGCATGCTGGACGCTCTGCCGCCCCTGTCGCTGGTCCCCGAGGCGCGGCGCAGCTTTCCGGGTCAGCCGGGGCTGGTCGCGTTCCAGAACGGCCTGCCGCTGGAGCCGGATTGGCGCCTCAATGGCGTGGATGAGGCGGACGGCCTGATCCTGCGCCATGTCGCGCCCGGGCTGCGCCTGGACATCGCCATCCGCGCCCGGGATCACGGCCTGATCGCGCTGTCCGCGCGGCTGACGGCCGATGTGCCGCTGACGCTGCACCACCTGGCGCTGGCCCTGCCGGTCCCCGCCCATCTGTCCGACCTGACCGAACTGGCGGGGCGCTGGACGCGGGAATTCCAGCCGGTGACGACCGCGCTGGACCACGGCGCGCGCCTGCGCGACGCGCGCACCGGTCGGTCTGGGCACGAACATCCGCCGCATCTGTGGCTGACCGCCCCCGGCACCACCAACACCGGAGGAGAGGCCGTGGCCCTGCATTACGGCTGGTCCGGCGGCCACCGGATGCTGGTCGAGGCCCTGCCCGACGGCCGCCGCCAGATCCAGCTGGGCCATTGCTCGGGGTCGGAACGCGCACCCGGCACGGTGTTCGAGACGGCCGAAATCTGGCTGGCGCGCGGCGATCGGGGTCTGAACAGCGTGGCGGTCCCCTTTCAGCGCGCCATCCGCGATGCCCTGCCCCCCGCGCGCCGGCCGCGCCCCGTGCATTACAACGGGTGGGAGGCGATCTATTTCCGCCACGATGCCACCGAACTGGCCCAGATCGCCGAACGCGCCGCGGCCCTTGGCGCGGAACGGTTCGTGCTGGACGACGGCTGGTTCGGGCGGCGCGACGACGACAGCTCGTCCCTGGGCGACTGGACCATAGACCCGCGCAAGCATCCCCAGGGGTTCAAGCCGCTGATCGACAGGCTCCGTGCGCTGAACATGCGCTTTGGCCTGTGGTTCGAACCCGAGATGATCAACGAGGACAGCAATCTTTATCGCGCCCATCCGGACTGGGTGCTGGGCCCCGCGGACCAGATCCGCGGGCGCAGCCAGCTGCACCTGGACATGGCCCGCGACGACGTGCGCGACCATCTGTTCGACCGCATCGGCGGCATCCTGGGCGCGTGGGACATCGACTATGTCAAATGGGACCACAACCGGCTGACGCCCTTTCCCGATGCGGCGCAGACGCGCGGCGTCTATGCGCTGTTCGACCGGCTGCGCGCGGCCCATCCCCAGGTGGAATTCGAAAGCTGCGCGTCGGGCGGGGGGCGCATCGACGCGGGCATCCTGACCCGCTGCGGTCGGGTCTGGCTGTCCGACAGCAACGACGCGATCGAACGCCTGCGCATCCAGCATCACGCGGCGATGCTGCTGCCCGCCTGCGTCACGGGCAGCCATGTCGGCCCGCGCGAGTGCCACACCTCGGGGCGCGTCCTGCCCATGGCCCTGCGCGCCTGGACCGCGGCACAGCGGCACATGGGATTCGAGATGGACCCGCGTGAACTGACCACGGCCGAGGCCAGGACGCTGACCCGCGTCACCGCCTGGTGGAAGGCCAACCGCGACTGGATGATGGCGGGCGACATCTGGCGGCTGGACCGCCCTGCGGGCAGCCTGGCCGAGATGCAGTTGGCCGCCGACGGCAGCCGCATGGTGGTCTTTGCCGCCCAGATCGACGCCCCCGTGGCGCTGCAGCCGCCGCTGTTGCGTCTGACCGGGCTGGACCCGCAGGCGCGCTATCGTCTGACGATGCTGGAACATCCCGTGGGTCACCACAGTTCCTCTGTTGCGCTGTCGCGGGGTGCGGTGACCCTGAACGGCGCGGCGCTGATGGCGCAGGGCGTGGCCCTGCCCCCCGCCTTTCCGCAAACCATCGCCGTGATCGAAGGGACGCGCCTGTGACGATAGACTGGATTGCCGCCGATTGGGGCACCACCAACCTGCGGCTGTGGGCCATGTCCGGTCGCACCGTGGTCGAGGCTCGTGACAGCGATCAAGGCATGGGCGGCCTGACCCCCGACCGCTTTGCGGGCGTGCTGGCGCAGGCGACCCAAGGGTGGCCCGCCGTGCCGGTCATCGCCTGCGGCATGGTCGGATCGCGCCAGGGCTGGGTCGAGGCACCCTATGCGCCCGTCCCCTGCCCCGCCGCCCCACGCATGGTCGCGGTGCCCGGCGATCCGGGCGGCCGGCCCGTGCGCGTCATCTGCGGTGTCCGTCAGGACGACCCTGCCGATGTCATGCGCGGAGAGGAGACCCAGATCGCGGGCCTTCTGGCGCTGGACCCGGACTTCGACGGGATCGCCTGCCTGCCGGGCACGCATACGAAATGGGTCCGCATCTCGGCGGGTGAGATCTGCAACTTCAAAAGCTTCATGACCGGTGAGCTGTTCGGCCTGATCGCCAATCAGTCGGTCCTGCGCCATTCGGTCGGCAAAGGTGACTGCGATCCCGCACTGTTCCGCGATGCAGTGTCGGACGCGATGAGCCGCCCGGAACGCAGTTATGCGGGCCTGTTCCAGCTGCGCGCGGAATCGCTTCTGTCCGGGCTGGACCCGGCTGCGGCACGCGCACGCCTGTCGGGCACGCTGATCGGGTGGGAGATGGCCGCGGCCCGGCCATGGTGGCTGGGATCGCAGGTCACCATCATCGGCGCCCCCGCCCTGTCGGCGCTTTACGCCGATGCGCTGGCCGCGCAGGGCGTCCCCGCCGCGCGCATGTCGGTCCAGGACGCCACGCTGGCCGGCCTGTCCGCGGCCCATCGTCAATTTCTGCAAGGATAATCCATGTCCCGTCCCCTGATCGCCATCCTTCGCGGCCTGACGCCGCAGGACGCCCGCGCCGTCGGCCATGCCCTGATCCAGGCCGGCATCACCTGGCTGGAGGTGCCGCTGAACTCTCCGGACCCGCTGGACAGCATCCGCATCCTGACGCGCGAATTCGGTGATGCCGCACAGATTGGCGCGGGCACCGTGCTGACGCCCGACCAGGTGCAGGCGGTCCGCGATGCGGGCGGGCGGATGGTCCTGTCGCCCAATTGCGACACGGGCGTGATCCGCGCCACCGTGGAGGCGGGCATGGCCAGCTATCCCGGTGTCATGACCCCGACCGAGGCCTTTGCCGCGCTGGCGGCGGGCGCCACCGCGCTGAAGCTGTTTCCCGGAGAGTTGATCGGCCCCACGGGCCTGCGCGCCATGCGCGCGGTGCTGCCCGCGGGAACCGACTGCTGGGCCGTGGGCGGCGTGTCCGTGGACAACATGGCCGAATGGCGCCGTGTCGGGGCCGCGGGCTTCGGGATCGGATCCAGCCTGTACAAGCCCGGCGACAGTGCCGACACCGTGGCCGCCAAGGCCGCCGCCATCGTCACCGCATGGGAGGCCAGCGCATGATCTTTGACGACACCCCCTGTACCCTGGGCGAAGGCGCCCTGTGGCATCCCGACCGCCAGTCGCTGATCTGGTTCGACATCATCGGTCGCCGCATGTTCGAAAAGCCGATGGACGGCGCGCGGCGTCACTGGGACTTTGCCGACCCCGTCTCGGCCGCGGGGATCGTCGATGCGGACCGGATCATCGTGGCGTCCAGCCGTGCGCTGTCGCTGGTGGATCTGCGCGACGGCGCGGCACAGGTCCTGGTGCCGCTGGAGGCCGACAACGCGGTGACGCGCAGCAACGATGGCCGTGCCGACCCGCAGGGCGGGTTCTGGATCGGGACGATGGGACTGAACGCGGAACCCGGTGCCGGATCGATCTGGCGGTTCCACCGCGGAGAGCTGCGCCGCCTGTTCCCCGACATCACCATCACCAACGCGATCTGCTTTTCGCCCGAACGCGATCTGGCGCATTTCGCCGATACCGACCGCTCGACCATCTGGCAGGTCCGGCTGGACCGCGACGGCTGGCCTGCGGGCGATCCGCAGGTGTTCATCGACCTGAACACCGAAGGACTGAACCCCGACGGAGCGGTCATCGACGCCGAGGGCGGCCTGTGGTCGGCGCAATGGGGTGCGGGGCGCGTCGCGCGCTATGACCGGCAGGGGCGGTTCGACCGCGCGATCGACCTGCCCGCGCCGCACGTGTCTTGTCCGGCCTTCGGCGGCGCGGACCTGACGACGCTGTTCGCGACGACCGCGCGGCAGGGGCTGGACGATCCGCGCGACACCGACGGCTGCACCTATGCGGTGCCCGCCGGCGTCACGGGCCAGCGGGAACACCGGGTGATCCTGGGCTAGACCTCGACGGTGATCCGGCCCATCGGGTTGGAACAGCAGGCCAGGATCCAACCTTCGGCGATGTCCTCATCGCTGATGCCGCCGTTATGGACCATGTGGACCTCTCCGGCGGTCTTGCGAATCCGGCAGGTGCCGCACAGACCGAATGTGCAACCCGACGGGATGTTGAGCCCCGCCCGCTTGGCCACCGCCAGCACGGTGTCGGTTTCCGCGCAGGCCGCCGTCACGCCGCTGGACGCGAAGGTCACCTGGGCGCGGGCATCGTCGTCGGGGGTCACGTCCTCGATCACCGGGGCCTCGGCCTCGGTGGCGACGGGGGCGCCGAAGCTTTCCTGGTGATAGCGCTCCATGTCGTAACCAAGCGAGATCAGCATCTCGCGCACGGCCTGCATGAACGGTTCGGGTCCGCAGCAGAACACCTCGCGGTCTAGATAGTCGGGTGCCATCAGGCCCAGCATCAGGCTGTTCAGCCGCCCCTGATAGCCGTGCCAGACGCGGAACGGCTCGGGCTGTTCCACGGTCAGGCGCAGCTGCAGGCCGGGCACGCGGGCGACGTAATGTTCCAGCTGATCGCGGAAGATGATGTCGGATGGGCGCTGCGCGGCATGGACAAAGACGATGTCGGTGTCCTGCGCGCGGTCCCAGGCCCAGGTGGTCATGGACATCATCGGCGTGATGCCCGACCCGGCCGAGATGAACAGGTATTTCGCCGCCGGATGGCGGTGAAAGCTGAAGATGCCGTTCGGGCCGAAGGCGCGGATCCGCATGCCGGGCTTGAGGTGGTCCAGCATCCAGCGCGTGCCGATCGAGGTCGACTGCGCCTTGACCGTGACCGAGATCGACAGCGGCCGCGACGGCGAGGAGCTGATCGTGTAGGTCCGCTGGACGTTTCCGGCCGCACCCTTGGCGGGATCGACGGGCAGGTCCAGCGTCACGAACTGGCCGGGCTGATAGTCGAACCATGCGCCAGACGGCGCCCGGAAGATGAAGGTCGAGGTGTCGCGCGTCTCGGGCACGACCATGACGCATTCCAGCGGCTCGTCATCGGACCACGGCTCGGCGGCCCAGTTCACGCGGGGCTTGGCCATCTATTCGGCCGCCTGCCGCATCCCGAGGCGTGATGCCATCAACCCACAATACCAGTCGATCAGATGGATCACACCGGCCTCCTGCGTGGGGGAATAGGGGCCGGGCTCATAGGCGGGGGAGAGGATGCCGGCCTGGTTTTCCTCGACCACCTGGCGGTCCTCGTCATTGGTGTTCAGCCAGACGCGGGTCAGGGTCTCGATGTCGTAATCGACGCCTTCGACCGCGTCCTTGTGGACCAGCCAATTGGTCGTGACCTCGGTCTCGGTCGGGCTGATCGGCAGGATGCGGAAGACGATGGCGTGATCGGGCAGGAAGTGGTTCCAGGACGAGGGGAAGTGATAGAACATCAGGCTGCCCGCGTCATTCCAGGGCATCGTGCCCATGCGCCGCGCGACGGCGGCCTTGCCCGACATGGTGAAGCTTTCCTGATGGTCCATCAGCGGCACCCGCGCCATGCGCCACTGCATGTCGGGCGCGTTGACGAAGCGGGCGGGCAGACCGGCGGCGTCGCAGCGGTCCCAATGGGCCAGGATCTCGGGCGAGGCCGCGTTCGGCCCCTCCATCACCGTCATCAGCGGATCGTCGGAATAGGTCCGGCACAGCGACGGATGGCTGCCGCTGCAGTGATAGCATTCGCGGTTGTTCTCCATCACCAGCTTCCAGTTGCCCTTCTCGACGATGGTCGAGCTGAAGGCGATCTTGGCATCGGCCAGCCCCGAGGGCGCGGCATAGCGGGTCAGGTTGGCCGCCAGTTCGTTGATAGCGGGGGGTACCTGGGCCAGGCAGATGAAGATCATGCCGTTCAGGTCCACGCAGTGGACCGGCTTGAGGCTGTATTTCGAGGGGTCGAACTCGGGGCCCATGTCGCGCGCGAACAGCAGCTTGCCGTTCAGGTCGTAGGTCCACTGGTGATACGGACAGACCAGCTTGGGATTGGTCCCGTTCGATTTGGCGCACAGGCGCTGGCCGCGGTGGCGGCAGACGTTGTGGAAGGCACGGATGCGGGTATCGGCGCCGCGGGTGACGATGACCGGATACTGGCCGACCTGCATGGTGATGTAGCTGCCGGTCTTGGGCAGCTCGCAGCTGGGTCCGGCGAACAGCCATTCCCGGTACCAGATCTGCTCCAGGTCGTCCTGGAAGGCCTGTTCGCCGCAATACAGGTCGCGAGGCAGCGCGTGGCCGGGAAGACGGGCGGCGATCAGCTGGGCTGTGGTCAAGTCGGAGGTCTGGGTCATGGCGCTGCTCGGGGGTCCGGGGTGGCTTTCGCCCCAAACTAGTCGCAGGCAAACGACGGCGCGGCAGAATTGCGACATTCTGCCAGCGGAAACGGACATCGTGATCATGTGCGCGCCTTTGAGGGAAGGAAGCCTCGCCACCCCCCATCGAGAGGGGCGGCAAGGCTGCGGGGCCCCCGGACCCCCGCGACACCACGCCGCGACGCCCGGTTTGCGGACACAATGGAAAATCGTTCCAAAACCCTTGGCAAACCTGCCGGGGTGACGTATCCCACCCTTGGGGTATGGCCCGATGCCGAATCCCCGCCATCCGAGGAGAGCCCCATGACCCGTTCCGCCACCCCCCGCCACGGCCTTGAGGTCGATACCGACTTTGCGCAGTTCATCGAGGCGCAGGTGCTGCCCGGGACCGGCGTGACGGCGGATGCCTTCTGGCAGGGCTACGCCGGGCTGCTGGACGGATTCGCGGCCGAGAACGTCGCCCTGCTGGAACGCCGCACCGAGCTGCAGCGCCAGATCGACGCGTGGCACAAGGCCCGCGGTAACCAGCCCTGGGACGCCGCCGCCTATCGCGCCTTCCTGACCGAGATCGGCTATCTTGTCGCCGAACCAGCCCCGTTTGCCGTCGAGAACGGTGACATCGACCCCGAGATCGCCACCCTGGCCGGGCCGCAGCTGGTCGTGCCGGTCAGCAATGCCCGCTTTGCCCTGAACGCGGCGAACGCGCGGTGGGGTTCGCTTTATGACGCGATGTACGGGTCGGACGTGATGGGTCCGGTGCCGTCGGCCGGGTTCGATCCGGCGCGCCGTGACGCGGTCGTGGCCAAGGCGGCCGCGTTCCTGGACCAGGCGCTGCCGCTGGACGGGGGCAGCCATGCCGACGTCACCGCCTATGACGCCGACGCGCAGGGGCTGGTCGCGACCGTTGGGGGCCAGGCCGCGCGGCTGGCCGATCCGGCAGCCTTTGTCGGCACCCACCGCGACGGCGCCGACACCGGATACGTCCTGCGCCACAACGGGCTGCATGTCGAGCTGGTGATCAACCGCGACCACCCGATCGGGGCGGCATCCGCCAGCGGGCTGCGCGACGTCGTGCTGGAGGCCGCGCTGTCGGCCATTCAGGATTGCGAGGACAGCGTCGCCGCCGTCGATGCCGAGGACAAGATCGGCGTCTATGGCAACTGGCTGGGCCTGATGAAGGGTGATCTGTCCGAGACCTTCGAGAAGGGCGGCACGTCGATGACCCGCCGCCTGGAGGGAGACCGGACCGTGACGCGGCCCGACGGCAGCACCGTGACGCTGCAGGGCCGCGCCCTGCTGCTGGTGCGCAACGTCGGCCATCTGATGACCACCGACGTGATCCGCAAGGACGGCCAATCCACGCCCGAGGGGCTGATGGATGCGATGGTCACCGTCGCCTGCGCCATCCATGACCTGAAGAAGACCGAAGGACCGCGCAACAGCCGCGCCGGCGCCATCTATGTCGTCAAGCCCAAGATGCATGGCCCCGAAGAGGCTGCATTCGCGAACCGCGTCTTTGCCCATGTCGAGACCGCCCTGGGACTGGCCCCCAACACCGTCAAGCTGGGCCTGATGGACGAGGAGCGCCGCACCAGCGCCAACCTGGCCGCCTGCATCCACGCGATCCGCAACCGGATCTTCTTCATCAACACCGGCTTCCTGGACCGCACCGGCGACGAGATCCACACCTCGATGCAGGCGGGTGCATTCGTGGGTCGCGACGGGATGAAGACCGCCACCTGGCTGAAGGCCTATGAGGATCGCAACGTGCTGATCGGCCTGGCGTCGGGCATGCGGGGCCGCGCGCAGATCGGCAAGGGCATGTGGGCCAAGCCCGACGCCCTGGCCGAGATGCTGGAGGTCAAGGTCGGCCACCCGAAATCGGGCGCTAGCACGGCCTGGGTTCCCTCGCCCACCGCGGCGACGCTGCACGCGCTGCACTATCATCAGATCGACGTGGCCGCCCGCCAGGACGAGCTGCAGGGTCAGCCGATCCCCGACCTGGACCTGCTGCTGACCCCGGCTTTGGCCGACGGCCCGATCCCGCAGGATCAGGTCCTGCGCGAGCTGGACAACAGCGCGCAGGGCATCCTGGGCTATGTTGTGCGGTGGGTCGATCAGGGCATCGGCTGTTCCAAGGTGCCCGACATCGACGACGTGCAGCTGATGGAGGACCGCGCCACCTGCCGCATCAGCGCGCAGTACCTGGCCAACTGGCTGGAGCACGGGCTGATCACCGAAGCCCAGGTCGAGGACGCGTTGCGCCGTATGGCCGCCAAGGTCGACGGCCAGAACGCGGGCGATCCCGCCTATCGCCCGATGGCACCCGATTTTGACGGGCCGGCCTTCATGGCCGCCCGTGATCTGGTGCTGACCGGAACGCAGCAGCCGTCCGGCTATACCGAACCGGCGCTGCATGCGCGCCGGGCCGAAGCCAAGGCGGTCTAGCACGCCACGCGGCGGCGGTTGCAACGCCGCCGCCGCACGCTATTGTGCCGGCCACATCATCGGGAGGCCTGCCATGTCCGGGAAAACAATCGCCGTCGCGGGCATCGGCTATGTCGGCCTGTCCAACGCTGTCCTGCTGGCCGCGCGCAACACCGTTCGCGCGCTGGACGTGGACGC
>NZ_JXYF01000118.1:0-2938 GCF_000967735.1 Paracoccus sp. S4493 | reverse complement strand
CGAGTTCGGCGACTGGCGGGCGGAGCTGGGTGCCATCCGGTTCCGGGACGACGCGCTGCGCCCCTATCGCGCGAACTTCACCGGCACGATCGGGGGCCGCCCGGTCCCCGAGACGCGCCGCTATTCGCTGGAACAGTCGACCCAGACGCTGACCCTGCGCCGCACGGTCGCGGACGGCCTGCTGGACCCCGAGATCCGCATCGCGCGCAGCCGCAACCAGCTGGACACCATCGACCTGCCCACGCCCGACGCCCCCGTTCCCGATTTCAACAATGGCGATGCGGATACCGTCAGCGTCGTCCTCCAGAACCGGATGACCGTGCACGGGGTCGAACTGACCGCGGGCCTGGACAACTATCGCACGCGCGCGACCTATGACGGGGTGTTCCGCGGCACGGCCGCCGCGTTCCGCGAGGACCGAACCACGACCGGACTGTTCCTGCAGGGGCGGGGCACGGCGGGGGACATCGACTACAGCGCGGGGCTGCGCCATGACTTAAGCCGGTTCACCGGCGCTGGGGGGCAGCGCCTGGACACCGACGGGACCAGCGCGAACGCCGCGGCCACCTGGCACGCCACCGATGCGCTGCGCCTGAACGCGGGCTGGTCGACGGTGTTCGGCGGCACGCAGCTGGCCTCGGTCTATGAGCTGGACGCGCCCTATGTCGCGCCCAGGGCCTATGACGCGCTTGAGCCCACGCGGGCGCGCAACGTGGTGATGGGCGTCGAATGGCAGCCGGGTGCGACGACCCTGGGGGCCGAGCTGTTCCAGACCCGCATCGAGGGGGTCCGCAAGGGGCTGGTGTCGCGCGATCTGGAAAGCCGGGGTTTCCGTCTGTCCGCCCGCCGCGACTGGCAGGGCGGCTTTGCCGCGCTGCGCTACAGCGACACAAAGGTCGAGCTGGACGGCCAGCCGGCCTCCAGCTTTGACCTGCGCGAACTGGGCACCGTGCCGGGCGGCATGCTGTCGCTGGAGGCGCGGCATGCCGTCATGGCCGGGCTGACCCTGGGCGGTGTCATCCAGCACGCGATCGAGGAGGACGGGCAGGGCGTGGATGTCGACGGCGACTGGCCCGGCTATACCGTCGTGGACGTCTTTGCCGAATACGAACCGGCCGCGTTCCGCAACGTGACCCTGCGCGCCGAGGTCAACAACCTGTTCGACCGTGCCTATGCCGACCGGGCGACCTATGGGGCGGATTTCAGCACCGTCGTGCAGCAGCTGGAACCCGGACGCAGCATCGCGCTGACGGCCGATCTGCGGTTCTGATGGCCCCCCGCGGTCCGGGAAACCGGGCCGCACCCCTCGAAATGTCCCGAGGAAGTGGCGTTTTCCGTCTGGAATCCCTCGTCTTTCGTTCAGGTTGCGGTTATGTTCCCCTTCCGCCCCCCTGGGGTCGGACGCGCAACGAGAAGACCTGGACCGATGACCCAATCCCAGCCCGCCGCCCTGACCCGCACCTTGGATGCCGCCCGCCGCAAGCTGCTGGAGACGGGGACGCGCAACCGCCTGATCCATGTGAACCGCGACAATCAGCGCGCCAGCTGCCTGAACATCATCCACGAACGCAGCGACGAGGTCTGGCGCCTGCTGCGCATCCAGGGCAAACGCATGCGCTTTCGCGCCATGGGCAGCGACACGGCCACGCCCGAGGGCGTGCTGCTGTTGGCCGCGCCCGGTGCACAGACCCAGTCCGACAGCCAGCTGGAGACCCCCCTGGGCCCCGAGGCGCTGGCCCGCCGCCTGCTGCGCCTGTCCCACGACGCCCGCACCGCGGAGGAGGAGCAGGGCCTGAACGTGCTGTACCTGGCGATGGGGTTCCTGCGCTGGCGCGAGGCGCCCGGATCGCAGGTCCTGCGCGAGGCGCCGCTGATCCTGCTGCCGGTGCAGCTGGTGCGCAACGACCGCAGCTCGACCTTCGACCTGATGGCGCGCGAGGACGACCTGACCGCCAACCTGCCGTTGCAGGAGCGTTTGCGCCAGGATTTCGGCATCCTTCTGCCCGAGATCGAGGAGGACGACAACTGGACGCCCGGCGACTATCTGAGCCTGGTCCAGGACGCCGTGTCCGGTCAGCAGGACTGGCAGGTGGACCGCGACGGGATGCAGCTGGGGTTCTTTTCCTTCGCGAAGCTGCTGATGCACCGCGACCTGGACCCCGCCAACTGGCCCGAGGGGGCGTTCGACGGAAACCCACTGCTGGACGGGCTGCTGGCGCAGGGGTTCGCGGGCGACGCGCCGCTGTTCGGGGATCGCGACCGTCTGGACGACCGTCTGGACCCGGCGCGCATCATCCAGGTGATCGACGCCGACGCATCCCAGACCAAGGTCATCGAGGAGGTTCGCGCGGGCGCCAGCCTGGTCGTGCAGGGCCCGCCGGGCACGGGCAAGTCGCAGACCATCACGAACATCATCGCCGCCGCCGCCCATGACGGTAAGACGGTGTTGTTCGTGGCCGAGAAGATGGCCGCCCTGTCGGTTGTCCACGACCGCCTTGCCCGCGCGGGCCTGCGCGACATCTGCCTTGAGCTGCATTCGCGCAGCGCCAACAAGAAGGCCCTGGCGCAGGAGCTGGGCCGGACCCTGATGGCCGGGGCGCATCCGTTGCCCGCCACGGCGGACCCCGCGCGCCTGCGCCAGACGCGCGACATGCTGAACGCGGTCACGGGCCTTCTGCACGACCCGTTGCCGTTCTGGGACGAGGCGCCCTATGCGGCGCTGTCGCGGATCATCGGATTCATCGGACAGGGCGCCCGCCCGCCGGCCATCCCGCTGGACGGCCTGGAGGCGCTGGACGCCGCCGCACGCGAACAGGCGGCGCAGGCCATCGCCCGTTTCGTGGCGGCGCGCGACCGGGCCGGTCCGCCCAAGGCCCATCCGTTCCGCGGCGCGCGGGCGCTGGACCTGCAGCCGACCGATCTGGCGCGGCTTGTCGAC
>NZ_JXYF01000117.1:0-20386 GCF_000967735.1 Paracoccus sp. S4493 | reverse complement strand
CTGAAGAACCCGGCGATCTGTGCAAAGACGTCCTGCGGCCCAAGCGCCAGGAACAGCGCGGCCACCGGCAGCAGCCACAGGCCCAGGAACACCGCCGAAATGCGCGCGGCCCACCTGGCGCTGACCCGCGTGTGATCGGGCGTGCCGTCGCCCAGCAGCGTGTCGGCATCCGCGACCGGCGCACCGCCCGCGGCACCGTGCCCGCCGCCGCCCCGGAACGCCGCCAGCCCGGCTATCGCGCCGAGGAGCCCGGCCAGGGCCGCACCCAGGACGATCACCGGAAACGGCACGCCAAAGGCGAAGATCGCGACGAAGGACGCCGCCGCGATGCCGATCATCACGCGGTTTCTCAGCGCGCGCGACCCGATGCGGATCACCGCCTGGACCACGATGGCCAGCACCGCGGCCTTGAGGCCGAAGAACAGACCCTCCAGCACGCCGGTCTCGCCCCAGATCGCATAGATCCAGGACAGGGCCATGATCGCCACCATGCCCGGCACCACGAACAGAAGCCCGGCGATGATCCCGCCCAAGGTGCGGTGCATCAGCCAGCCGATATAGACGGCCAGTTGCATCGCCTCGGGACCGGGCAGCAGCATGCAGTAGTTCAGCGCGTGCAGGAACCGCCGTTCACCCAGCCACCGGTTCTCCTCGACCAGGATGCGGTGCATCAGGGCGATCTGGCCCGCGGGGCCGCCAAAGCTCAGCAGGCCGATCCGCGCCCAGATGCGCGTGGCCTGGGCCAGGGTCGGATAGGCGCGGTCGGGCATCACAGGTCCTCTGCAAACCATGTCCCGCGCGGTTAGCCCGCGCCACGGGCGCTGGTCAAGCTAACGCGGCCGCATGGCGGCGGCGTGACAGGGGCACCCATTCCCTTGCGCCGCGTTCCGTGGCAGGGCAACCCGACCCGACACGATGCCCCGGAAGGAGACCCCGATGCGGTTCTGGACCACGATCACCCTGATCCTCGTGCTGTCGGCCATCGGCCTGACATACGAGATCGCCGCAGGCCGCGTGCTGGCGCCGTTCTTCGGCACCTCGCTGGTGACCTGGACGTCGGTGATCGCCACGATTCTGACCGGGTTCTCGCTTGGCAGCGCGCTTGGCGGGCTGGTGGCCGAACGCGACCCCGCGGTGGCCGTGCGCAGCGTCAGGCTGGCGCTGGTGGCGACGGCGGCGCTGATGGCGGCCTCGCCCGCGGTCCTGGGGCTGATCTATGCCCTAGGTGCGCGCGACACCGGGGGGATGCTTCTGGCGGTGATCCTGGCCTTCTTTCCCGCATCCGTGCTGGTCAGCTTTCCGTCGCCCTTCCTGGCCAAGATGGCCGTCGACGCCCGTCCCGGGCGCGAGGGGTCGTCCCTGGGCATGGTCCTGGCGGCCGGATCGCTTGGGGCGATCGCGGGCGCGGTGCTGGCGGGGTTCGTGACGCTGCCGCTGGTGGGATCGGTGGCGACCTTTGCCGGATGCGGCGCGGGGGCGCTGATCTGCGCCGCGCTGGTGCGGGCTGGCGGCAAGGGGGGCGCGGGCGGCCTGTCGCGGCCCGATGCCGTGATTGCGGTCGCGGCAGGCGCGGTGGCGGTCGCGGCGATCACCGCCAGCGGGCCGCTGTGCCGTTACGAATCGGGGATGTCCTGCATCGACGTGCAGCGTCATGGCGGCGCGGTGCGCCTTTATTCCGACCGCACCCAGCAGGCCGCCGAACGCGTCGCGACCGATGGAGGCGACCGCCTGACGCTGGCCTATACGGACTGGATCTGGTCGCGGATGGACCGCGACCTGGGCGCGGCGCCGTCGGTCCTGTTCATCGGCGGGGGGGGCTATTCATTGCCCGCGATGCTGCTGGAATCGCGCGCCGATGCCCGCGCCGTCGCGGTCGAGATCGATCCCCTGATCACACGCGTGGTCCGCGACAGCCTGCCTTGGGCCGGCGCGATGATCGACCGCGAGGAGGGCGCGCGTCTTGGCATTGTCCATGCCGATGGCCGGGTGTTTCTGAACCGGACCGAACAGCGGTTCGACGCGGTGGTGATGGACGCGTTCTCGTCCGGGTCGGTTCCTGCGCACCTGGCCACGCGGGAAACCTATGCCCGCCTGCGCGACATCGTCGACGGCCCGGTCTACGTGAACCTGATCGACGCACCCGACGGTCCGCTGGCGCGGGGCATCCACGCGATCCTGAGCGAGCTTTATCCCCACGTCCAGGCAGTCCAGGGTCCGGTCAGCGACCGTGGGTTGGCCAACATCATGCTGGCGGCAGCGGACGCGCCGCTTGGTTCTGTGGACGCCTATCCGGCGGAATACGGTCCGGTCCGGTTGGCGGCGGGACGCGCCTTCACCGATGATCGTGGCTGGATCGGCCACCGTTAGGACCACCCTGTCATCGCCGCACCGTCCGACCTATGGTCGGAGAATGCGAAGGGGGGCACCATGGCACAAGACTGGATTTCGCAGTTTCCCGGACTGGCCAGATTGGGACCGGACCTGCGCGCGACGCTGCTGAAGCAGAGCCTGATCCTGACGGTGCCGGCCGGCACCGTCGTCTTTGGCCCCGGAAAGCCGCCCGAGCATCTGCTGCTGCTGCTGGACGGCCGGGTCAGGGTCCAGCAGACGTCGGAAGAGGGCCGCGAGATCGTCCTCTATCGCGTGGCGGCCGGGGAAAGCTGCGTGATGACGACGGCCTGCCTGCTGGCGCACGAGGACTACTCTGCCGAGGGGATCGCAGAGACCGACGTCCGCGCGGCGGCGATCCCGCGCGCGCTGTTCGACGATCTGGCGTCGCGGTCGGTCGAATTCCGGACCTTCATCTTCACCGCCTATGCGCGGCGCATGTCCGACCTGTTCATGGTGATTGAGGAGATCGCCTTTCAACGACTGGATATCCGGCTGGCGCAAAAGCTGATCGAACTGGCCCGCGACACGGGGCAGATCAGGGCCACCCATCAGCAGGTGGCGGCTGAACTTGGCACCGCGCGCGAGGTGATCTCTCGGCAGCTGGGCGAGTTTCAGCGGCGCGGCTGGATCGGGCAGGCGCGGGGGGTGGTCGACCTGCTGGACGCGGCCGCGATCGGACGGCTGGCGGCGCAGGACGGCGGCGGGTCGCGCCCCTGATGGGGACTTGGTGATCTTGTCACCAACCGGCGTCGCGAAATCCTGTATCACGGTCGAAAGCCAGCAAGGGGATCCCGCCATGACACGCAACATCGGAACCGCCGACCGAACCCTTCGCCTGGTGCTGGGGGCGGCCCTGATCCTTGTGGCCCTGGCCAGCGGTTGGCCCGCGTTTCAAGGCGGTCTTCCGCGCGCCCTGGCGGTCATCGCGGGCGTCGTGCTGATGATCACCGCCGCTGTCAGGGTCTGCCCGCTTTACACGCTGCTGGGGATGCGGACCTGCCGCCGCTGATACCGCCCGTTTCCGACTTGAGGACCATCATGACCGACTATCCGATCGACATGTCCGTCACGCCCATCATGACCCCGTTCTTTGATCCGGCCACCCATACCATCAGCTATGTCGTTCGCGATCCGGGCTCCACCGCCTGTGCGGTGGTCGATTCGGTGATGGACATCGACTATGCCGCGGGGCGGATCACCTATGATCATGCCGATGCGATCATCGCGCATATCCGCGAGCATGGCCTGACCCTGGAGTGGATCATCGAAACCCATGTCCATGCCGACCACCTGTCCGCCGCGCCCTATATCCAGGCGGCCCTGGGCGGACGGATCGGGATCGGCGACGGGATCATGGTCGTGCAGGACACCTTCGGCAAGATCTTCAACGAGGGCACGGAATTCCAGCGCGACGGCAGCCAGTTCGACGCGCTGTTCAAGGATGGCGACGTCTATCATGTGGGCACGATGCCGGTTGTGGCCCTGCACACGCCCGGCCACACGCCGGCCTGCATGACGCATGTGATGGGCGATGCGGCATTCGTGGGCGATACGCTGTTCATGCCCGATGGCGGATCCGCGCGGGCCGATTTTCCGGGCGGCGATGCGGGCGTCCTCTATGACAGCATCCAGAAGGTGCTGTCGCTGCCCGACGCGACCCGGCTGTTCATGTGCCACGATTACGGCCCCAACGGCCGCGAGATCCGGTGGGAGACCACCGTGGCCGAGGAACGCGCCCACAACATCCATGTCGGCGGCGGCAAGACGCGCGCGGAGTTCGTGGCCTTTCGCACCGCACGCGACGCCACGCTGGCGGTGCCGCAGCTGATCATTCCCTCGCTACAGGTCAACATGCGCGCAGGCGTCATGCCCACCGACAAGGATGGGCGCCCCATGCTCAAGGTGCCGGTCAACGGCCTCTGACCCCGCCATCTCCAGACGTTCAGGGAGGAACAGATGGACCCCAGGACCCTTTCGCCGCAATTCGCGGTGTCGCCCCAGATCACCCCGCAGGACATTCCTGCGCTGAAGGCCCAGGGCTATCGCGCGATCATCGCCAACCGTCCGGACGGCGAAGGCGCCGATCAGCCGACCTTTGCCGAGATCGAGGCCGCGGCCCATGCTGCCGGAATGCAGGCACGCTACATTCCGATCAGCGGCGGCATGGTCGGCGACGACGACGTCGACGCCTTTCGATCCGCACTGCGCGCCATGCCGGGGCCGGTGCTGGCCTATTGCCGGTCGGGGACGCGGTCGGCCACGCTGTGGTCGCTGGCGCAGGCCGACGACATGCCGCTGTCGCAGATCCTGGCGGCCACCAGTACCGCCGGATACGACCTGTCCGGCGTGGTCCGACGCATCGCCAACGGCGGACGCACACCCGTGGCGCGGCCCGATGCGACCCATGACGTGGTGATCGTGGGGGCGGGGGCGGCAGGGATTTCGGTCGCGGCCAGCCTGCTGTCCCGAAAGCCGGGGTTGGACATCGCCATCATCGACCCGGCCGACGTGCATTACTATCAGCCCGGCTGGACCCTGGTGGGCGCGGGTGTGTTCACGGCCGACCAGGCGGCGAAGGATCTGGCCTCGCTGATCCCGTCCGGCGTCACGCTGATCAAGGGCGCGGTCGCCGCGTTCGAGCCCGCCTCGAACGCCGTCATCCTGGAAGGGTGCCGGGTCGTGGGCTATGAAAGGCTGGTCGTCTGTCCGGGGTTGAAGCTGGACTGGGCGCGCATCCCCGGTCTGGTCGAGATGCTTGGCCAGAACGGGGTCACGTCCAATTACCGCTATGATCTGGCGCCCTATACGTGGAAACTGGTCCAGGCGATGAAGCGGGGCCGCGCGATCTTCACGCAGCCGCCGATGCCGATCAAATGCGCCGGCGCGCCGCAGAAGGCGATGTACCTGTCAGGGGACGCCTGGCATCGGGCGGGGGTGCTCAAGGATATCGACATCAAGTTCATGAATGCGGGGGGCGTGCTGTTCGGGGTCAAGGACTATCTCCCCGCGCTGATGAACTATGTGCGAAAATACGACGCGACGCTGAACTTCTTTCATAACCTGGTCCGGATCGACGGCCCGGCGCGCACCGCGTGGTTCGACGTCGCGGCACCCGACACGCCTGTCCGCCGGGTCGAGGTCGCATTCGACATGATCCATGTCACGCCCCCTCAGACCGCGCCGGATTTCATTCGCGTGTCGCCGCTGGCGGATGCGGCGGGGTGGGTGGACGTCGACCAGGCCACGCTGCGTCACAAAACGCATGACAACATCTGGTCGCTTGTCGACGTGATGAATGCGCCGAACGCCAAGACGGCGGCCGCGGCGCGGATCCAGGCACCGGTGGTGGCGGAAAACATCGCGGCCGATATCGACGGCCATCCGGCCCGCGCACAATACAACGGCTACGGCTCCTGCCCGCTGACGGTCGAGCGCGGCAAGATCGTGTTGGCCGAGTTCGGCTATGGCGGCAAGCTGCTGCCAAGCTTTCCCAAGGCCCTGATCGACGGCACCCGCCCAAGCCGTGCTGCATGGCTGCTCAAGGAACGCATCCTTCCGCCGGTCTACTGGCGCGGCATGCTGCGCGGCCATGAATGGATGGCCAAACCCAACAGAACCTCCGCCCCCTAAGAACGGACCCTTGCCGGTGAAGCCCATCCGCGCCTATTTCCCGATCCTGACCTGGGGCCGCGATTACGACCGCCAGGCCCTGTCCGACGACCTGCTGGCCGCCGTGATCGTGACGATCATGCTGATCCCGCAATCGCTGGCCTATGCGCTGCTGGCGGGGCTGCCGCCCGAGGCAGGGCTCTATGCCTCGATCGCGCCGATCATCCTCTATGCGGTGTTCGGAACCAGCCGGGCGCTGGCGGTGGGGCCGGTGGCGGTGGTGTCGCTGATGGCGGCGGCGGCGATCGGCACCGTCGCGGAGCAGGGCTCGATGGGCTATGCGGCGGCGGCGCTGACGCTGGCCGGACTGTCGGGGGCGATCCTGGTGGTGATGGGCGTGCTGAAGCTGGGCTTTCTGGCGAACTTCCTGTCGCATCCGGTGATCGCAGGCTTCATCACCGCGTCGGGCATCCTGATCGCCACCAGCCAGCTGGGCCACGTCCTGGGCATCGGTGCGGGTGGCCACACCCTGCCGCAGATGATCGCGTCGCTGGTCCGGGGCCTGCCCCAGGTCAACCCGGTTACCGCCTGCATCGGCGTGGCGGCGACGGCGTTCCTGTTCTGGGTCCGCCGCGGCCTGCGGCCGCTGCTGCGCCGCATGGGCCTGGGCGCCCGCGCCGCCGACATCGCGACCAAGGCCGGGCCGGTGCTGGCGGTGGTGGTCAGCACGCTGGCGGTCCGGTGGCTGGGCCTGGACCAGATGGGCGTGCGCATCGTGGGCACGGTGCCGCAGGGCCTGCCGCCCCTGACGCTGCCGCCGCTGTCGGCCGATCTGATCGGCATGCTGCTGGTGCCGGCGGCGCTGATCTCTGTCATCGGGTTCGTGGAATCGGTGTCGGTCGCGCAGACCCTGGCCGCCAAGCGACGCCAGCGCATCGACCCCGACCAGGAACTGATCGGCCTGGGGGCGGCGAACCTGGGCGCGGCCTTCACGGGCGGCATGCCGGTCACGGGCGGGTTCGCGCGGTCCGTCGTGAACTTCGACGCGGGCGCGGCGACCGCGGCGGCGGGGGCCTTCACCGCGGTGGGCCTGGCGGTCGCCGCCGTCGCGCTGACGCCGCTGATCTATCACCTGCCCATCGCGACGCTGGCCGCGACGATCATCGTGGCGGTGCTGTCGCTGGTCGATCTTGCGATCCTGCGCCGGGCCTGGGCCTATTCCCGCGCCGACTTCATCGCGGTGGCGGCGACGATCGTGGTGACGCTTGGCGTGGGGGTCGAGGCGGGCGTGTCGGCAGGCGTCATCCTGTCCATCGTGCTGCACCTGTACAAATCCTCGCGCCCGCACGTGGCCGAGGTCGGGCTGGTCCCCGGCACCCAGCATTTCCGCAACATCCTGCGCCACGACGTGCTGACCGATCCGTCCCTGGTCACCCTGCGCATCGACGAAAGCCTGTATTTCGCCAATGCCCGCTTTCTGGAGGATTACGTCGCCGACCGCGTGACCCCCGATTGCGAGGTCAAGCATGTGGTGCTGATGTGTTCGGCCATCAGCGACATCGACCTGAGCGCGCTGGAAAGCCTGGAGGCCATCGCCCACCGCCTGGCGACGATGGGCGTCACGCTGCACCTGTCCGAGGTCAAGGGTCCGGTCATGGACCGCCTGAAGACCTGCGATTTCCTGCAGCAGCTGACGGGCCGGGTCTTCCTGTCGCAATACGACGCTTGGACCGCACTGCACACAGGGGCCGAACCGGCCCGCCGGGTGATCAGAACCGGTTGACCGGAACCTTGAGGTAATGGTGGCCGTCATCCTCTGCCGGGGGCAGGCGGCCGCCGCGCAGGTTGATCTGCAGCGCCGCCATGATCCGGTCGGGCAGGGGCAGCGTCGCGTCGCGGGCGTCGCGCAGGGCGATCCACTCCTCGCGCCGGGTGCCGTCGCGGACGTGGCGGTTCTCGGCCCGGTGGTGGGCCACGGTCGCCTCCCATTGCGGCGCGTCGCGGTCCTTGGTGCCATAGTCATGGCCCACGAACAGGCGCGTGTCGCCCGGCAGGGACAGGATCTCCTGGATCGACGCCCACAGCTGGCCGCTGTCGCCACCCGGGAAATCCGCGCGCGAGGTGCCGGCATCGGGCTGCATCAGCGTGTCATGGGTAAAGGCCGCATCGCCGCAGACATAGGTGACCGAGCCGAGCGTGTGCCCCGGCGACAGCATGACCCGGATGGACAGATCGCCCAGGGGGATCGTCTCTCCGGGTGCCAGCAGGCGGTCGAAGTCGCGGGCCGGATCAAAGGTTTGGGGCAGGTTGTACAGCCCCGCCCAGATGCGGGCGATGTCGCCGACCCGGTCGCCGATGGCTGTGGGCGCCCCCGTCCGCCGCCCCAGCTGCGCCGAGGCCATGACGTGGTCGGCATGCGGATGCGTGTCCAGCACCCAGGCCACCGTCAGCCCCTGTTCGGCCACCAGCGCCAGCACCTGGTCCATGCTGCCGGTCGAAAAGCGGTAATGCTTGGGATCCAGGTTCCACACCACGTCGATCAGCGCGGCCTGTTTCGTGGCCGGGTCGGCGCAGACATATTGGATCGACCCGGTATCGGGTTCGTAGATGCCCCAGACATCCGGGCTGTTCGCGCCGGTGGACGGGGAATGGCGGACGACGCGGTCTTTCAGCAGGCTCATGCGGGTACCCTCAGGACGGGTGCGGATTTCAGGCGGGCGCCGATCCAGAGCCCCAGGATCATCGCCGGAACGAAGGCCAGGGTGCCCGGCGCCAGCAGCGGCAGGGCGGTCAGGGCGGGGCCGGGGCAGAACCCGCCGATCCCCCAGCCCGCGCCGAACAGCGCCGCGCCGGTCAGCAGCGGGCGGTCGATCCGGCGGTTGGTCGGCACGTCGAAGGTCGGGTTCAGGAACGGTGCCGCGCGCCGCCAGACCAGCCGATAACCGATGAAGGCGGTCATGGTCGCGCCGCCCATCACGAACGCCAGGCTGGGGTCCCACGCCCCGGCCAGGTCCAGAAAGTTCTGCACCTTGGCCGGATCGGCCATGCCCGACACGATCAGCCCCAGGCCAAAGACCAGCCCGGCCAGAAATCCCCACAACGCGCGCATCACAGCCCTCCGATCACATGGCGCAGCACGAACACGGTGACGAACCCCGCCGCCATGAAGGTCGCGACCGCCGCCAGAGAACGTCCCGACAGCCGTGCCAGCCCGCAGACCCCGTGCCCCGAGGTGCAGCCCGACCCAAGCGCGGTCCCCGTCCCGACCAGCAGCCCCGCGGCGATCATCAGCCCCAGGTTCGCGGGCACCGTCTGCACGACCGCCCCGCCCAGGGCCAGGATCGCCAGCGGCGCGGCCATCAGCCCCAGCACGAAGGCGATCCGCCAGTCGCGGTCGCGCGCGGCACCGGGCAGGGCCAGCGCGCCCTGGGTGATGCCCGCGATGCCGGCGATCTTTCCGAACAGGCCCATCACCATCACGGCGCTGATCCCGATCAGGATGCCGCCGCCAAGCGAGGCCCAGGGGGTAAAGGTCGTCTCGGTCAGCATGTCGGCCTGTCCTGTCAGCGGGGATTGCGCCGGTGGGCGCGTCTGCTAAGCTGTATATTCGATTCCTCTAAATAAGTCAAAGCTAATATATTGGACGACCTCCCCGATCCCTCCGTCGTGGCGCTGCAGGACATGGCCGACCACGTGGCGGCGCGGCTGGCGCTGGTCGCCAATGCGAAACGCCTGTTGATCCTGTGCGAACTGGCCAAGGGCGAACGACCGGTCGGCGCGCTGCAGGCGGCGGTGGGCCTGGGCCAGTCCGCGCTGAGCCAGCATCTGGCCCGCCTGCGCGAGGCCGGGATGGTCGCCACCCGCCGCGAGGGGCAGACCATCCACTACCGCATCAGCGACCCCGACCTGGACGTGTTGATGCAGGCCCTCTATGCCGCCTTCTGCCAGCCGCGTCAGGACGCGCCCGCCCGGTCCGATCAGGAATAGGCGCCTGCCGAATAGGTCAGCTCATAGCTGTGGCTGTAGAGTTCGAACACGTTGCCGAACGGGTCCTCGACATAGACCATCCGATAGGGTTTTTCGCCGGGGAAATATTCGCGCATCGGCATCCGCTGCCTGCCGCCCGCGGCGATGATGCGGGCCAGAAGCCCCTCCAGGTCGGGGTCCTGGATCGCGAAATGGAACGTGCCGTGGCGGCGAAAGTCGAAATTGTCGGCAGCGGCGTGGTTGCCCGCAAACTCGAACAGCTCGATCCCGATCCCGTCGCCGGTGGACAGATGCGCGATGCGCAGACGATCCCAACCGGGGCCGAAGACGTCGGTGCACATCACGCCGATGGCGCTGTCATCCTCGGTCACGGTGCTGGGCTGCATCAGCACATAGAATCCAAGGACGCCGGAATAGAACGCGACGGCCGCGTCCAGGTCGGGGACGGACAGGCCGATATGGGAAAAGGTGCGGGGGGTGGGGGTCATGGCAGTCTCCTGTGTCTGGTCCATCCGACCTAGACAGGCGATGCCTGCATGTGGAATTATCATTTCGCATGATGATCCATACAAACCGTTATCAACGATGCTGAACGCCACCTGGATCGAGACCTTCACCGTCCTGGCCGAGGAGGGGCATTTCACCCGCGCGGCGCAGCGGTTGAACATGACGCAGCCGGGTGTGTCCCAGCATCTGCGCAAGCTGGAACAGCAGCTGGGCCAGCCGCTGATCGTGCAGTCGGGCAAGGGGTTCACGCTGACCGCCGCCGGGGCTGGCCTGCGCGATCTGGGGCTGGCGCGCCGGGCCCAGGAACGCGCCCTGCGCGAGGCGATCGCCCCGGACCGGCCGGATGCCGGGCTGGTACGCGTCGCCTGTTCGGGCAGCTTTGCGATGCTGTACTATCCGCATGCCATCGCGCTGATGCAATCCGCCCCGCGCCTGTCCATCCATGTCGAGGCCGCGCCGCAGGCACGCGTCTTGGAGGGGGTGCTGGACGGGCGGTTCGATCTGGGGGTCACCGACCGCGACCCGCGCCATCCCCGCATCGCAGCCGATCGCATCGGGCAGGAGGAGCTGTGCCTGGTGCTGCCCGCGGGACATGCGGTGCCGCCGGACCTGGCCGACCTGCAGTCACTTGGGCTGATCGATCACCCGGATTGCCAGCGTTATGCCGACGATCTGTTCGCGCTGAACTTTCCCGACGAATTCGACGGCGCCGACAGGCTGCGCGTGCGCAGCCGCGTGAACCAGATCGGCCAGATCCCGGCGCCGGTGGCGCAGGGCGTCGGCTATACGCTGCTGCCGCGCAGCGGGCTTGCGGCCTTTTCTCAGGCGGACCGCCTGCGCATCGCGGCCCTGCCGCAACGCCGCCACCACGAATTGTGGACGATCATCCCCCGCGGCCATCCGCCAAGCGCCCGTCTGGACCGGGTCCTGGCGGTGATCCGGGCCTTGGCCGCCGATCTGGCCTGAGCGGCGGCCAGGGACGCGCGCCTCAGGCGGTGCTGACCCGCCCGGACACCAGCCGCCCCTTGTGGAACGTCGCGTGGCGGGCCGAGCATCGGGCCACCGTCTCGGCCGAACAGCTGGCCTCGGTCAGAACGAACCCTGCGGCGTCGCCGACGGCGGGCCAGACCCGTTCGCCCTGCGCGTTCAGCGGCAGGACGTCGCCCGTGGCGATCCACAGGGACCGCGACAGGCTTTCCTCGTCGCTGCCCGCGTAAAGCTGGGCATAGAGGTTGGCCTTGTCGACCATGTCCCCGGTGCCGAAGGGCGACCAGTGGTCGATGACGCTGTCGGTGCCCGCCATGATCGCCACCCCCTTGTCGCGCAGGACCTGCAGCGGCATCACCGATTTTCCGATCGACACGCTGGTGGCGACGCTGATTCCCTGCGCGGCCATGCGGCCCGCCATTTCGTCCAGCGCGCCTTCGTCCATTTTGGCCAACGCAAAGGCGTGGCTGAAGGTCACCCGGTCGCGCAGCGCGGCATTCGCCTCGACCGTGTCGACCATGTAATGCAGCGCGGCGATGCCGGCCGGGGTCGATTCATGGATGTGGATGTCCACGCCCTTGTCGTGGTCCAGCGCGATCTGGAACATCGCGTCCAGCGATGCCTCCATCGCGCCGTCGACATTGGTCGGGTCAAGCCCCCCGACATGCGTCACGCCCAGGTCCATCGAGTCCCGCATCAGCCCGTCGACATCCGAATTCAACAGGCCGTGCTGGGGAAAGGCGACGATGTCGCAGTCGAAATCGTCCCTGCGCGCGGCAAGGGCCAGGTTCAGGTGCTCCAGGCTTTTCAGGCCGCTGACCGGGTCGATGTTGCAATGGCTGCGCGCCGTCGTCGTGCCGTGCGACAACAGCAGCTGGATCAGCTGGTCGGCGCGCTCCTGCGAGGTCGGCAGCAGCTGCGGCAGCAGCACCTCCTCGCGCGCGATCATGTCCATGATGGTCTTGCCCTTGCGCGGCAGCGGGGCCTGCCAGGGGCCGCCATAGAAGGTCTTGTCCGGTGGATGTGCATGTCGCGCATGGGCGGTAGCGCCAGCATGCCCTGGGCGCTGTAGCGGGGCAGGGTGCTGGTCGGCGCGTCATGGATCGCGGCGATGCGGCCGCCCCTGATCTCCAGCGTATGGGTCTGGGTCCGGGTTCCGACCACCGTGTCGCCGTCGCGCTCAACGCCCGTCTCCAGCAGCACGTCGGTCAGCAGGTAGTGATCATGCGGGATGTCCGACACGCCGGTCTGGTCCGGTGCTGCGGCATGGACGGGGGCAAGCCCAAGCGTGGCGCCCGCCGTCATGATGCCGCCGGTGCGGCACAGGAATTGTCTGCGGTTCGTCATCGTCTTTCCCCTTTGCTGGCGGTTCGAGAAAATCTAGACCGGCACGAGCGTATCAAGAAATTAAATGTTCAAATAGGATTCATGCATGAATCGGATGATCGATCCCCGCCTGCTGCGTGCCCTTGTGGGGGTGATCGACCATGGCAGCTTCACCCGCGCCGCCGAACAGCTGAACATGTCGCAATCGACCATCAGCCAGCAGATATCGCGGCTGGAGGATCAGCTGGGCCAGCCGCTGCTGGACCGCGACGCCCGCCCCGTTCGCATGACCGCGGCCGGAGAGCGGCTGACCGGGTACGCGCGCCGCATTCTGGCGCTGCAGGATGAGGCGACGCTGGCGCTTGGCGATCCGTCCGGCAGCGTGTCGCTGCGCATCGGGCTGGCCGAGGACATCATGACCCCCGACATGGCCCGGCTGTTCGCCGATTTCTCCGCAACGCACCGCCGGGTGCGGCTGGACGTGACCGCGGGCCTCAGCCTTGCCCTGACGCGCGGCTATCGCGACGGCGATTTCGACATCATCGTGGTCAAGGAGACCGCGCCCGAACCCGACTGCCGCGCCAGCGTCCCCGAACCCATCGGCTGGTTCCAGGGGCCGGGCGCCCCCGACGCACCCGATCCGCTGCCCTTCGTAACCTTTCCGCCGGGGGGCCTCTATCGCGACCAGATGTTCCGCCGGGCCGAGGACCTTGGACGGCGCTGGTACGTGGCCTTTTCGGGCAGCAGCCTGTCGAACGTCGTGACCGCGGTCGAGGCCGGTCTGGGCATCTCTCTGCTGCCGGTGCGGGCGGCGGTCGGACGCGATCTGCGCCGCAACACGCTCTTTGGGGCGGAACCTGCGATGGTCGCATCGCTTTACGCATGGGAGACGGGCGGCATCGCGGCCCCGCTGGTCGCCGCGATGCGCGACGTGCTGGCACGACGCTGAGGATTTTGGCGGATCAGGCGGTCGTCCGACGGACGATGGCGGGGCCGACAGGGACCGATCGGAACGAAGGCCTGGAAACGACAAAGGAACATGCGGTGTCGAATGACGAAAAGATCAGCCCCCCTCTGACAGAGCTGAACATCAACACCACCACCGGGGGGTTCTACAACGGATTCTCGATCGCGGTGACGGTGCCGGCCAAGATCATCATCTCGGTCATCGTTGTCTGGGCCATCTTCTGGCCGATCCAGTCGGGCGCGATCCTGACCGGGCTGAACGGTTTCATCCTGCAGAACTTTGCCGCCTGGTACACCTGGGTCGTGGCGTTCTTCATCGTCGTCTGCCTGGCGCTGGCGGCATGGCCGGCGGCCGGGCGGCTGAACCTGGGGCTGGACGACGACCAGCCGGAATTCACCCGGTTCTCGTGGTTCTCGATGATGTTCGGGGCGGGGATCGGCGTGGGCATGCTGACCTGGGCCGTGGCCGAACCGGTCACGCATCTGGGCACAACCCCGGAATCGATCATGGGCCTGACCACCCCCGGCGGCGCCGACAACGTGGCGATGGCATTCAAGTGGTCGTTCCTGCACTGGGGGTTCAGCGCGTGGGCATGCTATGCGGTGTGCGGCCTGTCGCTGGCCTATTTCAGCTATCGCCGCGGCCTGCCGCTGACCATCCGGTCGGGGCTGACGCCGCTGTTCGGACAGCGCCTGTCGGGGCCGCTTGGCCATGTCATCGACATCGTGGCCGTGGTTGCGACCATCCTGGGCGTCGCGCAGACGCTTGGCTTCGGCGTCGATCAGCTGGTCGCGGGGCTGGGCCGGATCGGCATCGGCGGGCTGGCGGATGCGGACGGGGCCGCGACCACCACCGGCATCGTCGTCGCGCTGCTGGTCATCATGGGGCTGTCGACGCTGTCGGCGCTGTCGGGCGTGGGCAAGGGCATCAAGTGGCTGTCCAACATCAACATGGTGCTGTCCATCATCCTGCTGGGCTTTCTGATCATCTTCGGGGCGACCTGGTTCGGATTCAACGCGATGTTCACGGGGCTGTGGCACTATGTCATCGCCCTGCCGCAGATGAGCGTGAACGTCTTCCGATCCGACGGCGTCGAAGGGTCCGAGGCGTTCCTGCTGGCCCAGTGGCAGGGCTGGTGGCCGGTGTTCTACTGGGCGTGGTGGATCGCCTTCGCGCCGTTCGTGGGGCTGTTTTTGGCGCGGATCTCGCGCGGGCGGACGGTGCGGGAATTCGTGCTGGGCGCGCTGATCGTCCCGGCGCTGATGTGTTTTGTCTGGTTTTCCTGGGCGGGTGGAACGGCCATCGACCTGGAAATGAACGGCGGCGCCAACGGCGTGATCTTCGATGCAGCGAACGGCGACAAGATCTTTGCGATGACCGAGTTCATGCTGGCCCCGATCGGGGACTGGCTGGCCTGGGGCATGGCCGCGCTGATCGTCGTGCTGCTGCTGACCTTTCTGGTCACCTCTGCGGATTCGGCCGTGCTGATCGTGAACACCATCAACGCCGCCGGCGACGAGGGACCGAAATCCCGGCCGCATGTCCTGTTCTGGGGCGTGGCGCTGGCGCTGGTCGTGGCCGGGCTGCTGATCTCCGGCGGGACGACCGCGATCCAGACGGCGATGGTGATCGGCGCCCTGCCGTTTTCGGTCGTCATGGCGCTGATGGCGGTCGCTTTGCTCAAGGCGATCTACAACGACACGCGGCGCGAGAAGGCGGGCGTGCCCTCCACCCATGACAAGATCGAGGGCGCGACGGGCAACGATGCGCCCGCAGGCTTGTCGGCATCGTCCAACTGATCGACGTGACACTTCTGGACGCCGCAGTCGGGGCGTCCAGACGTGTCAATAGTACTGGCTTGCGTCGGAGGGTGGCGGATAGGCGATTCGAGAACGCCGAGGTTGTTGTCATAAGGGTCTGTTGATGCATACGATTGTGCTTCCAAGTTCAACCGTGCGTCAAATGTCTTGCATCCAGTAGCCTCGCTGTCGGCGAGCATGGATACAGTCGGACAAACCGTTGCGAAGAAACTTTCATAAGGCGAAGCTCCGTCACGAGCCTGATCCGCACCCCGGTTCTGCTGCCTCCCGTCACGCATTGCGGCAACGTGGCTGGCCGCACGCGTCCTTTGTCGAACTCGACGCGGGTCGCTGTCCCGACGATGCAAGTCTGTTCGATGACGGTCGTTTCGACCGGCAGCTTGGACGGCACGATCGGGCAAAGCACCGACATGATGGCGAGCTGGAACGACAGCATCGCAGGCAGTTTTCAGCATCCAAACCAAGCATGCGAACAGTCGAATGCGCATTGCCTGCGACAAAACACTGGCCTTCCCCGCGGGCGGCATCGCCTTGCCGAAAGCGGCACCGGTTCAGCGCAACGTCAACGGACGCTGCAGCGCATGAGGTCAGGCGGCCCCGGCGGCGACGGGGGAGGGGAAGACCGGGTTTCCGGTCTCGCGCTCGATCCGCGCGGCTTCGGCCAGCAGGCGTTCGCGGACCGCGCAGGCGACCTCCCACGAGGTGTTCGGGTCGCGGCACGGGATGCTGAACCAGACCAGGATCCCGAAGATGTCCTGATCGGCGACGCTGACGCTGGAATCGTCCAGATCGCCCAGGTTCTGGCCGATCTCCAGCGTGGCGACATGGTTCAGAACCTCTTTGAACGTCCGGCGCAGCATGTCGATATCCGCCCGCGGGTCCAGCTTCAGCTTGAGCACGCGCAGCATCGCCGGATCCTGCAGGGTCCAGTTCGAAAACGTCTCGGACGCAAATTCCTCGACCGGGACGATCAGGCGGGTGCTGTCCCAGTTGCGCAGCTGGACGAAGGTCATGTTGATGCGTTCGACATGGCACAGCTCTCCTTTGTAGACGACGCGGTCGCCTACGCGCGCGGACTGGTTCAACGCGATCTGCAGCGAGGCCATGATGTTGCCCAGCACGTTGCGCGCGGCAAAGCCCAAAACGATGGTCAACGCCCCCGCAGATGTCAGCAGCGACAGCCCCAGATTGGCCGCCAGGTCGGCAGATGACAGGACGACGCCGGCCCCGATCAGGAACACCACCACCACAAGCACCCGGCGCGCGGCGTTCAGGCGGGTGGCAAGGATGCGGGCCTCGGCCTGTTCGGCGGCGGTCAGGTCCACGTCCTCTCCGGGGGCGACCAGGCCGTTCAGCAGGGCCTCGACGCTGCCGACGATGAACAGCAGCAGCGCCGTGACCACGCCCGTCGCGATGGCCGGCGTGACGAAGACGTCGATGCGGCCCGAAAAAACGAAGATGTTGCCCGTGACCCACCAGACCAGCGCGGTGACGCTGGCGATGATCAGCGGCTTGGACGATGCCGCCAGGATCCCGGTGGCGATCTGCCCGCGGGCGTGATGGCGCAGCACCTTGAGCGTGCGGTGCACGATCCAGCTGAGCAGCACCGCGGCCGCGATCAGGATGGGCAGGCCGATCCATTCCCATCGCATCAGGCCGCCAAGCGTCTTTTCGCGCATGCTTGGGGGCAGGGACAGCTCGAACCGCGACGGGCCGTAATCGGCATGCAGGGCAGGGACGTCGCGGACGGTTTCGGCGGGAAAGACCCACAGGGGCTGATCGGCGCCGTCGGGCTGGACGCGGTTCAGGCGGATCTCGGCCGGGACGGGGTCCATGGGCAGGTCGCGCAGCAGCAGCGATCGACGCGGCGATCCGGCCATCGCTTCGGTGTCGCCGCCCTGGCTTTGCAGGGCGTCGGGGCGGTCCAGCAGGGTCGACCAGTCCAGGACGACCTTGCGGTCGATCACGTCGTAGAGCTGATGGGCCAGGCGCGGCCCAAGCTCGGCCTGCCGATCGACCGGCAGTTCGCCCAGATCCAGCAGATGCGCCGCCGCCTCCCAGTCCTCGTCCTCTGCCGCGCGCAGGAAGCTGGCCATGGTGGCGCGGGGCGTCTCGCGGTTGATCCGGTCCGGCGGCGTGCCAAGGCCGGGGTTCAGGACGGACGTCTCGAACGTCGCATCCTGCGCGGTCGCGGGACCAACGGACATCGCGACCAGAAACACCAGCGCAGGGGATCGCAGAAGCGGAAGCATGGGCATCGTCCATTCCGTGGAACAGTTGACCCCGAATGCCGGGGTGGGCGTGACATCGGACAGGGCCTTCGGGAAACGACGGTCCCCGGATCGGGGCGCCCGGGCAAGGGGCACGACGATCCGGGGACGCGGTTCCGGTCCGGCAATGCCTGCCGGCGGCCGCAACGGGCGTCAGGTCTTGAGGACGACCTTGGTCCAGTCGTTCTGGTTCCAGCGGAACCCCTCATAGCCCTTGGCGGCCTCCTCCAGCGGCAGGCGGTGAGAGATCATGAAGGTCGTGTCCAGCTCTCCCTCCTGGATGCGGCGCAGCAGGTCGTGGGTATAGGCCTGCACATGGGTCTGTCCGGTGCGCAGCTGCAGCCCCTTCTGCATCAGCGCGCCGAGCGGGAACTTGTCCATGAAGCCGCCATAGACGCCGGGGACCGACACGCGGCCGCCCTTGCGCACCGCCATCAGCGCCTCGCGCAGGGCGTGGCCGCTGTCCGCACCGACGCCCACGGCCTGCTTGAGGTTGTCCATCACCGTATCCAGGGCAAAGCCGTGCGCCTCCATCCCGACCGCGTCGATGACCGCGTCCGCACCGATGCCGCCGGTCATCTCCATGACCGCCTCCAGCACCGAGGTCTGCTTGAAGTCGATCACCTCGGCCCCCATTCGGCGGGCCAGGGCCAGGCGGTTGGGATAGTGGTCGATGGCGATGACGCGGGCCGCACCCATCAGCCGGGCGGCCTGGATCGCGAACAGCCCGACCGGGCCGCAACCCCAGACCACGACGGTGTCGTCGGCTTCGATGTCGGCATTGTCCGCGGCCATCCAGCCGGTGGGCAGGATGTCGGACAGGAACAGGACGTCGTCATCGTCCATGCCTTCGGGAATGACGATCGGGCCCACGTCGGAAAACGGCACGCGGACATATTCCGCCTGTCCGCCCGGATAGCCGCCCGTCAGGTGGCTGTAGCCGAACAGGCCCGCCGCCGCATGGTCGAACATGGTTTCGGTCAGGTCCTGCTTGTCGGCGGGGTTCGAGTTGTCGCAGGCCGAGAACTGCGCCCGCTGGCAGAAGAAGCACGACCCGCAGGAGATGGTGAAGGGCACCACGACGCGCTGGCCGACCTTCAGCGTGCTGCCGGGGCCGACATCGACGACCCGGCCCATGAATTCATGGCCCAGGATGTCGCCGGCCTGCATGCCGGGGATCACCCCGTCGAACAGGTGCAAGTCGGACCCGCAGATCGCGGTCGAGGTGACCTGGATGATCGCGTCACGGGGGTTGACGATCTGGGGGTCGGGCATCGTCTCGACGCGGACGTCGTGCTTGCCGTGCCATGTCAGTGCGCGCATGGATCAGGCCTCCTGTCTGCGGTTGAGGGGGGTGGCGATCTCGCCGGTCTCGAGGAACATCTTCAGGCGCTTCAGGTCGCGGCGCCCCTGGATCGCGGGGTCCGCCTGGAACAGCTTGGCCACGACGCGGCCAAGCGCGCCCATCGGCGGCACATAGGCGATCAGCGCTGTGACCTCGGTGCCGCGATTGCCCGGCGCATCGCGAAACAGTACCCGGCCGGTGGTCTCGATGTCCGAGCCATCGGTCGAGGCCCATGCGATGACGTCGCCGGGGCGATCCTCGGTGATGCGGGTGCGCACGGTGATGTCGCTGCCCGGGCCGTGCAGGGTCCAGCGGGTGACGTCGCCTTCGGTCGAGACGGCGTGGACGTTCTCCATCACGCCGGCCAGGTTCCCGAACTGGCGCCAGAAGGCATAGATCTCGTCGCGGGGGCGGGCGATGGTTACGGTGCGGCCGGTCAGCGCAAAGCGGCCCGACGGCCCGTGCTTGGCAGCGCGCCGGGGGGCATTGTCGGCGGGACGCCGTTCGGGCTGGCGGGTCAGCAGATAGCCGGTTCCGGCGGCGGCCAGGAAGATGCCCAGCACCGCGCCCAGACCGATGCCGGATGCGGGCGGCCGGGGCGTGTGGCGGATGTGGTCGAGATGATCATGATGGGGCATGACGGTCCTTTCCCAAAGCTGTGCGGCACCGACGGTCCGGCGCCGCGATCATGGTGTTCGGTCAGATGGCCCGCATGGGCGGCGTCTGGTTGCGGGGGCGTTGGTTCCGGCGATCCAGCAGGCTGCGTGGTGGCTGGACGCCGTCGGGGGCAGCGTTTGCGGCGGCGTAACGGCGCATCAGGCGCGGTTCCGCGACCTGCGCGCGGTGCCGGGAACCAGGGGTGGCGTGTCGGGACGACGATGCATGGGCGGGCCTTTCCTTGTGTTCTGGGCCCGTGATCGAGCAGGGGTCCAACAAGGGGATGGCGCGAATGTTCCAGCCCTTTGCCTCATCGCCCCCGACGGCAGGTCACGTCACCCACGGCACGGCAGCGGCACCCCCGGTCGTGACAGCAGTCGGGGACAGGCCGGGCAGCCACACAGGTCACCCGTTTATGTCCGATTGTCGGCGGCGGCGGAACGGTGCGACCGGGCAACGGTCGGGCAGGGCATCGATCGCGCAAGGAACCCCGGTCGCGGTGATCGCCTTACGTCTGCAC
>NZ_JXYF01000116.1:0-444 GCF_000967735.1 Paracoccus sp. S4493 | reverse complement strand
CACGCACGGTCGTGACCCTGATGCGGATGATGCCGTGCCCCCACCGGGCTTTCAGGGGCCTGCTGCCTGACACATGCGGCAGCAACGCGACGCAGATAAAAAAGGGCCCCTCAAGGGGCCCTTGCTACTTGTTACGATGGAAGAACCTTATGCGTGCTCAGACTCGTCCTCGTCGTATTCCGCAGCGGCGTCGTTGATCGTGTCCTCGGCGAGTTCTGAGAGCTTGCTGTCTGCAGCGCTCTCCTGGTCCAGAATGGTCTCGAGATGGGCTTTCGCCTCGTCCAAGCCGAGAGCATCCGCAAAGGCGCTCATGGAGCCGTAGCGGGTGATCTCGTAATGCTCGACGGCCTGGCAGCTGAAGATGATGGCTGCATCGCCAGCGGCAGTTCCTCCAAAATCTTCAAGCAGGCTCTCGCTCTCTTCGAGGATGCCATCGATGGCGTC
>NZ_JXYF01000115.1:0-7194 GCF_000967735.1 Paracoccus sp. S4493 | reverse complement strand
GGGCGATCCGATCCGGGCGGCGCGGCGTCTGCCGCGCCGCTCTGCTTCGGCCAAGGTGGCGCACGGGATGGGAAGGTCGTCGGGGTCGTCGCGGATTTCGTAGGTCACAGCGCGATCCCCGGTTTCACGTTTCCATCCCGGTCCAGCCAACCGCGCGCCTCCGCGCAACCAATGCAGATGCAGGTTCCGGCTCCCCCGACCGTGACAGGGGCCAGATAAACCGGGGGATTGGTCGTGCCGCATTTGCGGCACGACAGCTCGGGCAGGGGGCCGCTCACGCGGCCGCCCTTTCTTCTTCGACGTGCTGCTGCTTGGTCAGCAGGTCAACGGCTTTCTGGGCCTCGCTGGCGGCTTTGAAGATCAGACGTTTGTCGTCGTTCAACGCGCGCAACCAGCTCTTGATATATGCGCCGGACTGACCAAAATCAGGCGTAAGGCCAAGCTTTGCGCAAAGCATGGCATTTCCCAATTCCGCCACCATTTCCTCGAACGCATACCCTTTGCGGTCATTAAAGCGGGATAAACGGTCAAGGCGGGTGCTATGGCCTGTGGCGTGGATTTCCTCGTGGGCCAGCGTCCCATAATAGCCTGCCGCATCGTGAAACGTGGCAATCGGCGGCATGTGGATGAAGTCGGCGGCGGGGCTGTAGTAGGCTTGCGGGTCATCGGTCGTGCGGATTTCCACCCCGATCCCTGCAAAGAAAGCATCAAGCGCCGGGTCGGCCTCGGTCCCAAGGTCACGCGCGGCCTCGGCGGGGCTGCCATAGTATTCCGGGGCCAGCCCCTCGATCTGCTCGGCGTTAAACACGCTGTAGGATTTCAGGTAGGGCAGGCGGCGTTCCTCGCCCGTCTCCTTGTCCTCGCGCTCAAACGTCCCGTATTTGACAACCGTGGCGGATTTCTCGCCCTTGCGGACCTGTCCGCCCGCTTCTTGCGCTTGGCGATAGGTGAACCAGAACGGGGCGCGGTAGCCCTTGGCGTCGGCGGCAAGCCACAGCATCAGGACATTGATGCCGGAATAGGGTTCGCCGTTGCTGCGCAACGGGAACGGTGCGCCACCCTTCTCACCCGTCCAAGGCTTGCGCCATGCCGGGGTGCCGGACTCGATGCTGGCAATGATGCTGTCGGTGACGTGCTGGTAGAGGTCGAACGATTTGGCCATTTGGCGTTCCTTTCTTTGCGACGATCCCGGCCCGGACTTTGCCCTGTGGCCGGTGCCCAAAATGGGCGAGGGGTCAGGCGAGGAAGCGCGCAGCGCGCCCCTCTCCTGAACCCTTGCTCCCGGCCGAGGGCAGGGGGGGAACCGCCGCAATGGGAAAATCCAGCGGACAAGGGGGTGGTGCGGCCCGCAGCGCGCAGCGCGAGGACACGGCCCCGCAGGACGTGCAGCATTTTCCTGTTGCGGTGGGGGACCGGCGGTCCCCTGACGGACAGGCGCGCAGCGCCTGGCCCAACAAGGGCAGGGGGCGTTTGGCTTGTCCAAATCCCCCCTGCGTCTCGATCGCCGCGCCTGCGCGGGGATCTCGCTATTCTGAAAGAGGCCGCGGTGGGTCTGTGCCGCAGCTGCCGCAAGCCGCATCCGGTTGACCACAGGCTGACGCTCGATCCCTATGGTCTCGCTTACAGCCTGCTCCGGTCCCGCGCCTTCACTCCCAAGGTCGTTCCCGGCGCGCGACTGGACAACCGCCGTCGCGCCTTGCGTCAGCGGTCCCGCATTTTGCACGCATTCCTGTTTGTAGGTCGGGGGGCATGGCAGCTAAAAAAATGGCCCCGCCGAAGCGGGGCCTGAGTTTCTCCGTCGCAAAAAGGAGTAGGTTACACCTAGCGCTTTTGAAGGGTCAGCACCACGGTATTGATGCGGACGCCCACGCTGGCGAAGCTCTCGGGCGGCAGATCGCGCCACTGGTGGCACCGATAGCCGCGCGGGGAATGCTGTGCGGCCCATGCCCGGAACCGCTCATGCTTGGCGGTCGATCCGACCTCGGCGGACGCGGGCAGGATCGCGCGCAGCTCACCGCCCGGCGTATGGATTGCTACGCTATTCGTCCTCACCGCGTCAATGAAATCAGCAGCTTAATTTTAAGTTTGCACACAAAAATGTCCTTCTTTGCCAATTGAAGCCTCCGCATCCATCGGCAACCGCAGGCTTTTAGGCCAAACCAACTCTCGCACAGCTGCCAAGAGCATGGCTCAAATAAACTTTTAACCAGCGTTCGTAAGAGCAATCCCCGTACGTTGGCGCGGAGATCGCTTTCAAGCACAGGCAGCCGCCTCGCGCTCCAAGTCGGCTGTTAATCTGATATACGGATTAGGGCCCAAGCTGATACGTGAGACGCCAAGGCTTGCGAGTTCGCTGTTACCTTGGGTGTCGGCGGCCATCACGTTGACAGGAAGCGAAACCTTTTCGCAGATGGTGCGGATCAGCGTCTTATCCGTCAGGCCCGGCGCGAAGAACCCGTTCGCGCCGGCTGCGGCATAGGCTGCAGCGCGTGTGAGGGCATCTTCTACCAGACTAGCATGATCCACATCGGGTGCGGCCTTCAGGAACACGTCCGTGCGGGCGTTAATAAAGGCGGGAATCCCCAGAGCATCGGCGGCGGCGCGGACAGCGTGCAAGCGCTCGACCTGATCCTCTATGCTGTAGAGGCCGGGGGCGTTCACCACCTGGTCTTCAAAATTCAGACCGATGACGCCAAGAGCCAGCAGGCGGCGGACGTTCTTATTTACGGTATCAGGATCGGTCGCATATCCGCCCTCAAAGTCTACGGTGACAGGACAATTCACGCTCTGCACGATCCTGCTCACTACTGCCAGCGCGTCATCAAGAGGAAGCTCCTCCCCGTCCTCGTAGCCCTGTGCGGCCGCCACAGACCAACTGCCGGTCGCGATAGCTTTGGCTCCGGCGCGCACTACGGCCTTGGCACTACCGGCATCCCAAATATTGCAAAGAATGATCGGCTTGTGCGGGACATGCAGGCTGCGGAACCGCTCGGCTTTGTCGATCTGTGATGTCATGCGAAAGTCTCCTTCTTGGATGTCTTGAGCTGCCGCTCGATCTCGATCAGGCGTTGCTTGCGCCAGAGGCCGCCGCCATAGCCGGTCAGCGTGCCGTCGGCGCCGATAACCCGGTGGCACGGGATCATCAGCGCAATCTGATTAGCGCTGTTTGCACGCGCCACCGCTCGAACTGCAGAGGGGCGCCCAACCTGCCGCGCGATCTCGGAATAGCTACGCGTCTCGCCCGCCGGGATCTCGCGTAGCGCGTCCCAGACCTGTTGGGTGAAGGTGCTGCCAGCTAAGGCCAGCGGCGTTTGGAAATGGCCCGATCGGGCGGAAAAGTAGTCAGCAAGCTCCGCCGCCGCCTGCTCCGAGGGCGGCAGGGTGCCTATCCCGATCCCTTCCTTCGAGGCGGTTTGCAACCGCGCCAGTTCGGCAGGCAGCCCCTTCCGATCCACAAACTCCAGCAGATGCAAATGGCTGCGACTGCCAACCGCGATCATGTCCCCGAGCGGGGTCGGTATCCACGTCGCCCGCAGCAGCCGGTCCGCCCGCAGATCCGCAGGGGCGCAGCCGAGAAGACGGGCGAAGGCTGCGCGGAAGGCGCTGGCAGATTCAAAGCTTGCCTCATGCTGGGCAGTGATGACCTTTCCCCCGATGGCCAGTGTCTCGAACCCTTCGCGCAGCCGGCGTTGGCGCGCCATTTCCAAAAAGGTCATGCCGAACTGCCGCTTAAAACTGCGCCGCACTGTGGAGAGGTCGTAGCCAAGCTGTACCACATGCTCCTCCGACCAGCGCAGGTCAGGCCGCTCGTCCAGCGCATGCAATAATGCGGCAATAGTCGGATCGGCCAAGGCTGCTGCCTGAAGGGGGTGACAGCGCTTGCAGGCGCGGTAGCCCGTCTCGATGCACTCCCCGATCGTGGCGAAGAACGTGCAGTTCTCCGCCTTCGGCTTTCGCGCAGGGCATGTCAGCCTGCAGAATACGCCCGTAGAGGAAACGCACACGAAAGCCTGCCCGTCGAAGCGGGTGTCACGGGCCAGCAATGCGGCATAGAGGGTCTGGTGGTCAGGAAGATCGAACAACATGAGACGGTTCTACCCCCGCATGATGTGTCGCGCCGCCGTTTTTCGGGCGTCTATTCTTTTTCTTAACAGCACGAACGTTGGATTATTTTCGCAAACCGGTCGGTCGGCAATGGCGCCTTAAGGTCTGCTATGCGGGACAAAGCGGCCAGTCACTGCACCTGCAGCCTAATCGGTTAAGCTACCTCGAGAGTCGCTTCGAAGGGCGGAAAGCAGACATTCGCTGCGATCTGTCCCGAGGTCTGCTGTGCGGATCTCACCGTCATTCGCCGCATATGTTATGAGTGACCAGGAGGCGCAGACTTGCGATACATTGCTCTTTTGTTTTCGGGCCTAGCTTCGCAATGTAGTGTCAGCGTTTGCGCCGGAATGGATGTGTTGGCAACCCATCCAAATACGTGCAAGCATGTTCATGTCTTATGATTGAAAAAAGTCGTGGCGGTAGATTGATGCCAGAAACAGTTTTTGTAGAGAAGCTTATCCAGATCGCGGGGGTAGGTATTTGGCGTGACCACAAACCTCAAAGCCCCGATGTCGACTTCACTCGAAAAACAATTGTTTATGGTTTCAATGGGGTTGGGAAGACGAGCTTGTCTCGTATATTTTCTTCCTTCGAAGGAAATTCTCTGGCCAGTGGGCTCGGTGATCGTGCGAAATTTCAGACTAAGTTCTCCGACGGGACTACAGCTACCAATGCCGATTTATCACATCCTCTTGGAAACCACCTCTTAGTCTTCAACTCGGATTTTATTTCCCGAAATTTTCAATGGGACAAAGGTTCGGCCTTGCCGATCTTCCATATTGACGAAGAGAACATCGATAAGGTGAAGGAGCTTCGCCAAATAGAAGCCGACTTGGAAGCTGCCTTAGCCGAGGCTCACGCAGCCAGGACAAAGCAGGAAACGGCGGAAAAAGAATATAGGAACAAAGGTACGGAAGTGGGTGGGCGCGTGCGCGACGCCAGAGGTACTGGCTACACTCAGCAATTCAACAGAGGGAATGTCGACCGCGAGTACTCCGAAAAAATGTTTACAGAGCAAGACGATCTCTCGGAGGACGATATTGACGAGTACCGCGCTATCATTCGTCAGTCTGACCCACTTCCGAAAATTAACGTGGCATTCGAACTTCCCGAGAGATTTCTGGATGACTTAAAAACTGCCTCTGGCTTGGTGCAGCGGGAGTTCTCCGCACAGCTGTCGTCTGACCTCATCACCCATGCCAACATGTTGGCGTGGGTAGCTGAAGGCCACCACTACCACGAAGAAAATCAGCTCGTATCATGCCTTCATTGTGGCAATGAGATCTCTGATCAACGAAGAAAGACCTTGGCGGCACTGTTCAGCGAGAGCTGGCAAGAACAAACGAACGCAGTCACAGCAGCGATTGATTGGTGCGATCGATCACGATCGCTGCTGAGAGGATGGCTAGAGGGACTTCCATCGCAGTTAGCTGTTCAATCCATTCTAACGAAAGACTTCGGCGAAGCCGAAAAAGAGTTTCGGGCTGAGGTCATTTCTACTGGCACGGCGATAAAAGGGCTACAAGAAGCGCTTGGAGAGAGAGAGCGCAACCCTATGAAACATATTGATATTCCTGAAAACGTGGCTGATCTTTTGGGCGTTGGCTGGCCTACCGCCCTGGTTGCTGCCAAGAACCTTTTGCTAACCGTTATCAGCGAGCACAATTCAATCAACGATCAGTTTAGGCAACGTAAAGACGCCGCCGCCAATGCACTCAAGGCACACGTGCTCTTCGCCGAGCAAGCTTCGTATCGCCAGTTGAAACGAAAAGCGACGGCAGCGGAAGAAAATGCCCAAAAAGCACAGGGCGCGGTGAATGATCTAAATGAGAAGGCGGAGACGTTACGCAATTCTGTTCGCAAACACGGAGTTGCGGCCAACGAGCTCAACAATCTACTTCATGAGTACCTTGGGCATAACTCCATCCGGTTGGAGGCCAAGGACGAAGGATACCAATTGGTTCGTGCGGATGGCTCGATCGCGCAACACCTCAGCGAGGGTGAGAAAACCGCACTAACCTTTTGCTTCTTCCTAACTCAGTTTGGGGCCGAAGGTCGGGACAGGAAAAGGCTCGTTGTTGTAATCGACGATCCGGTGTCGAGCCTCGACAGCAATGCTCAGACCTACGCATTCGGCCTGATTAAGAAGCACACCAAACGTGTCGCGCAGGTCATCTTGTTGACCCATAATCTTAAGTTTATGCACATGGCGAAGCGAGCCTTCTTTCGAGGGGTCAACTTTGCGGATACGATACCTCAAGGGCTATTATTTGTGGACTGCCGCGACAATGGAAAAGGCAGTCGAGAATCAGCGCTGGTGAAGATGCCATCGCACTTGGCGAAGTACGACTCAGAATACCAATACCTTTTCTCCCTCGTGTTCGAGGCTTCGGACAAGCAGAGCACCGATTATCTGTATCTATTGCCCAATGCGATCCGGAAACTTCTAGAAATATTCACTGCATTTGCGGCACCGGATAAAGCCAGTTTCGCCGAAGCTTTGTTTGATGACTCCGGGAAGATAAAGGTTTTAAATCAGGCGGAAATAAACCAACTTGAGCGAGTGTGCCAAATTGAATCGCATGGTGATATTGAGGCTGTAAGTTCGCTTCCCGCGCTTACCGTCGAAGAGAGCCACCGCGCAGCAAATGGCGCAATGAAATATATTCGGGAGCGTGACAGAAAGCACTATGATGCTATGTTGCGGATTCTAAAAAACCAGTCGCCGACTGACAGTCCGCCGCAGTCTATGATTCAAGGCTAGATGGTGGCGCGCTTCGCTTTGGGCGACGAGCAGCGTTGGGCTCACAGCGGTCGCCAGCTACGCTTGTTTCTAACGTCCGCAGAGGGCCGACCGCTCTCGCTGCACCTGCATTCGCTGCAGTTAACACGAATGTCGCTGATGGGCTCTTAGCGTCGATCCTGCCGCGCCTTCCGAGTGTCCGCTTCGGATGTAAACGAGGGCGCAGCGCAGGTAGAGGACGTTTTAATTGGCCAGAAAGCACAAATAGTGGCCAAAAAGCGCAACTATCGTGGCAAACGACACGGCGCAAGGAAGTCCCACGCATGTTTGACGTGATCCATGAAATG
>NZ_JXYF01000114.1:0-16091 GCF_000967735.1 Paracoccus sp. S4493 | reverse complement strand
AGGGAATGGGGAGCACCTCATCTCGCGGCAAATCTTGAATATGTGCTTAAAACCTTGCTGGTCAACCGGCGTCTTCTCAAATCCAGGCTGGATACGATACTCTACTACACGGCGCTCAACTAAGCCGTCAATTCTGTCCGGAGATAGCGGTTCAACTTGGATCGGTTTTGAAATATAGCTTAGCATCCTTGCGGAAGCGGTGACGCCGCGAACGATGCCTCTCGCACCGCATATTATCCAAATCATTCCTCGTGCGCTTAAAAGCTTGTCCCGCATTTGCTCTAAGGTTTGTCGCGCGGTAGCAGACTTTTCTAACAGTTCTAGGTTGTCTATTATGCAAATAATTCCGCCAATCTTTGGGTTGGGAAACATCGCTTCTAGAATGTGTTGAACGCCGTTCTGGAAGCCGACACTCGAAAATCCTTGTGTTGTATTAGGTGCAGTAGATAACGAGCCGCCGCCAATAGGCCCAAGCGAAGCGCCAACTGAGTTATACTGGGTCGCCATTAACCAATTGTATAGCTTGGACGTGTCTGGTACGTTGATCCCGCGCGCTATTAGGTCACTTCTCTCCTTATGGATTTTGAGCAGAATCTTTTGATAGACTGAATCTGAAAATTTCTCCAAAGGCTCTTTGCTGTCAAGCTGAAATGCTTGCTCCATTGCAAGGAAGCACGGGCCGCCATTTTGATAGAAATTTTTCTCTAATCTATAGGCCGTGATGGAGATAATGCTTGTTTTTCCTACTCCAATATCTCCTTCTAAAGTTGGGATTGCTGCACGTGAGGTTATCTTTCTTTTAAGGCGAACAATTTCATCCTCTCGACCAACTAGAAGCCTCTCACCAGCCTCATTGGCCGCAATAGGGAGGTGATCGTAGGGGTTTTGAGTAAAGCCAAGCTCATTCCACATTACTATCTCGCTTCAAAATTTTTTGTTATTGAAGCATGGCAGTTTCGACGGGGCAAGGCCATTGAGCTTAGAGTCGTAGGAAAGGGGCGAGCCGCACTTCCTCACAACCCCCTCCGCCCCTTCATCTCCTCCAGCAACGCCCGCTTCCCCGCCGCACTCATCCGCCGAGGCGCCTCCATCGGCACGCCCGGCGCGTCCGTGGGCAGGGGCGTCTCGCCCATCTCGGCCCAGGCCGCGTCCTCGGCGCGCTGCAGGTCGCCGAACTCGGGGCGGGGGCCGTCCAGCCCCTCGGCCTCGCGGCGCTTGAGGTAATCCATCGTCTCGGCCCCCTCGATCAGCCCCGCCAGCCGCGCATGCATCCACGCCGCCATCAGCCGGTTGACCCGCACCTGCCAGTCCGGCCCCATGGATCGAAAGAACGCCACCACATCCGCATCCAGCCGCAGCGTGACGCGCGTCTTGGGCGCCGTGCCCTTTTCCTGCGCGATGCGGTGCCAGTCGTCGGGGATGCGCATCCGCGCCATGACGGTGCTGTGCAGGTCCCATTCCAGCATCCGCATCGCGTCGGCCATATAGTGGTAATTCGCGCGCCTTGTGCCTTCGGCCTTGGTGACGGTCATGATGCCTCCGCAGGATCAACGGCCCCCAGACTGCCGCCCGACCGTTAACGACGCCTTAAGCGACCGTGCGTTGTCGGTGTACGCCCTGTGTCTGCGCGGTGCGCCCCCGGTGACCACCTGGCACGTGCCGTTCCGGGCTAGAAGAAAGAAGTCCATGATCCAGCCATGCGCCGCGCGCCGCTCTCTCAACGCACACAATCCGCGGCCCGGTTTCTACCAACAACTCAGCGTCCAGCAGCGCAGCCCCTGTCTAGCATCACCACCACTCATTCCTACCCCGCGGGCTAGCCGCGCTCTTGTATCTAATGGCCGGTAGTGATGCGGACCTCTCCGCCAAGCACGTTCAGGGGAATGGCATGGGCATCGCAGAGGGCCTTGGATGGCCGTGATGCCGATGGACACTCCAGAGCCGGTGATCAGGAGGCTCATGCTGCGCCCCTTAGGTCGGTGGCTCCGGACCGGGCCAGGTCGCGCGTGCAGCCCGCAGCCGCTGTCGCGCACGCCGTCGCGCAGCAGTGTGTTGCGGATGCCGTTCGCCGCGGCCGAGGCCAGCCGCCGGGACGGGCGGTCGCGGCGGTCCACCCGCTGGCCCTGGACCAGGCCCAGCGCAATGCCGCCCCCGGCAAATGACTCCAGCAGGGCAGGAATGTTGTCGGGCGGGTTCTGACCGTCCGCATCCAGCGTCACGATCAGCGCCCCGCGCGCGGCCCAGACCCCGCTGCGGATCGCGGCGGACTGCCCGCAGGACCGGTCGTGGCAGATCACCCGCAGCTGCGGCAGCCGCGTCTGCAGCGCGGCCAGTTCGGCCCGCGTTCCATCGCGCGAGGCGTCGTCGATAACGATGATCTCATGCGCGTGGTCCCGCAAAGTGGCGGCGATGCTGGTCAGCAGGGCGGTGATGTCGCCGGCCTCGTCGCGGGCGGGCAAGACGACAGAAATGTCGGGCGTCATGGCGCGACCTTCTGTGAGCGGTGAAGGGTATAGGTCCTGTCGCAGAACGGCAGCGGCCGGACAGGGGTGATGCCGGGGAGGGGCCGGTCCGTCTGGTCTAGAAGCACGCCGCCCGGATGGTCGCGCAGCCACCCCGCAACGGCGTCGTCGGACAGGCGGGCGACCGGGTTCAGCTGGCGTCCGGAAAAGTTCAGCTGCACGTGATAGGTGCCGTCGGTGACGGCGATGCCTGCGGCATCATGGGGCGTCACGGCCCGGCCCAGATCGGTCATGTCATAGCACGCGGACAGCAGCGGGCTCAGCCCGAGATGCAGCCCGATCATCAGCGCCAGCGGCAGTGCGGCAAACGCCGTGACCCGCGCCCGCAGCCGCAGGAACGCCCCCATGGCCCAGACCACCGCCAGCCGCGTGCCGGGATCGGCCCACAGTTGCCTTGGCCGCAGCGCACCAAGCCCCGCCCCGGTCCAGCCGAACGGCCAGATCATCGCGGGCAACAGGGAGGCATAGAACCACCAGGGCTTGCGATGGGCAAAGGATGCCACCATGCGCCCGCCGCTTTGCCGCCACGGGACCTCGATGCGGTACTCCGGCCCGCCCAGGATCAGCGCGGGCACCAGCCACAGGCCGACCGCCACCAGCGCGACGGCCAGCGCCAGCGTCAGCCCGCCCGCCCATTGTCGCGCCGACGGGCGGTCCCGCCCTGCCCGCAGCGGCATCGACAGCGCCACGGGCAGCAGGTGGATCAGAATCACCGGCCCCTTGGCATAGACGCCCAAGGCCACGGCCATCCCCAGGGCAACCCAGGCCCCGCGTCACGGCCTGCGGACCGCCGACCACAGCGCCAGCATCGCCAGCGGCGTGGCCGCGGTCTGCATCGCGTCGGACATGGTCGTCGATCCGAACAGCAGCCAGACCGGCGACACCGCCAGGATCAGCGCCGCGGCCCCGCCGCGCGCAGGCCTGTCCGGCCGCAGCCGCAAGGCCAGCAGCCCGGTCATCGCCACGCAGGCCGTCGCGAAGGCCGGCCCGACCAGTCGGGCCGCGAAGGCATCGACGCCCACGACCGCCCAGACCAGGTTGATCAGCCAGAACAGCATCAGCCAGAACAGCAGCGGCGGCTGGTGCCCGTAGATCGCCCCGTTCAGGTGCAGGACCCAGGGTGATCCGCCGACATGCATCTTCCACGCGGCGGCGACATAGCGGGCCTCAGCAAGCGCAGCAGGATTAGCGTCAGCGCGGTCAGCGCGAACAGCAGCGTGGCGGACAGGACGGGACGCATCCTTATGCTGCGGCCGTCCGGCGATGCCTACGGATCAGCATCAGGTTGCGCAGATAGACGAACAGCCCCAGCCTCTGGCCCGGCACAAAGACCGGGTCACCACGCCACGACGCATAGGCAAAGAGGGTGACCCTGCTCGCCAGCGAGACCCACAAGAACGGATGCGGGACGACACTGCGTCGCATCCTTTCGCTGGCCAGCCAATGGATGACGAAACGCGCGCTGAACAGCGCTTGCCCAAAAAAACCGATCCCAAGCCAAACCGTCTGTCCCGTCATCCGCCAAGCCGTTGCAGGACAGCTGTGTCACGCAAGGCTTGCAGGAAGCGTGCAGTCGAGAGCTTAGATGCGCCGAACTGCATCGTCGATCGCCGGGCGTCTTCCAAAAGGCCTGTCATCGAATGGCCGGGGCCGTCGCTCAGGTCATGACAGCTGCAACACCGGGCCGCTGATAGGCCGTGGAATCAGGGGCCGAGCTGGCCCGGACGCCCCATTATGGATTCATCCGGATGCGACCCCCACCAAGGCTGTGCCGACTATCTATGGTCAGTGGAGGCCAACTGACGGGGCATGCTCACCGCCGTGATCGGGCCAAATCATCTTAGATAGGGGGACGTTGCGAAGTGGTTAAGCTGCCATCATGCTGTCCTGCCATCCCATGAACGGCGTCGCATGACAGGGGCCAGCCCATGTATCGGGCCGGTCCATCGGGTGCGACGCGACGCCCTGCCATGGGGCGCCGCGGAGGGGACTCAGGCCTGATCGGCCGTCGCATCCATCGGGGGATAGTCCACATAGCCTTCGGCACCGCCGCCATACATCGTGGACTCGTCGGGCTTGGCCAGGGGGGCGCCGGCCTTCATCCGCGCGACCAGGTCGGGGTTCGCGATGTAGGGGCGACCAAAGGCGAACAGGTCCGCCTTGCCCTCTTCCAGACGCTTCGTCGCCAGGTCCAGGTCATAGCCGTTATTGGCGATATAGGTGCGCGAGAACCGCTGGCGCAGGCTGTCGAAATCGAACGGCGCCACGTCGCGCGGGCCGCCGGTCGCGCCCTCGACAACGTGGATGTAGACCAGGCCAAGCGCCTCCACCCCGTCCACAATGTGATCGAACTGCGGCTGTGGATCGCTGCAGGACACCCCGCCGGCCGGAGAGACCGGAGACAGGCGGATGCCCGTGCGGTCCGCGCCGATGTCGGCCACGACGGCTTGGGCCACCTCCAGCATCAGCCGGGCGCGGTTTTCGACCGAGCCGCCATAGGCGTCGGTGCGCTTGTTCGCGCCATCCTTGGCGAACTGGTCCAGCAGATAACCGTTGGCCCCATGGATCTCGACCCCATCGAAGCCCGCCTCGATGGCGTTGGCCGCAGCCTGGCGGAAATCGTCGACGATGCCCGGGATCTCGTCCAGGCGCAGGGCGCGCGGGGTCGAGGTCTCGACAAATCCGCCGTTCACGAAGGTCTTGGTTTCTGCCGCGATCGCCGAGGGGGCCACGGGGGCCGCGCCGCCCGGCTGCACGTCGACATGCGACACCCGACCCACATGCCACAGCTGCAGGAAGATGCGCCCGCCCTTGGCATGGACCGCATCGGTGACCTTGCGCCATCCGGCGATCTGTTCGGGCGTATAGACGCCGGGCGTGTCCTGATAGCCCTGCGCCTGCGCCGAGATCTGCGTCGCCTCGGCGATGATCAGCCCCGCGGTCGCGCGCTGCGCGTAATATTCGGCCGCATGGGGTCCGGGCACCAGGCCCTCCGCGGCGCGGTTGCGGGTCAGCGGTGCCATGACGATGCGGTTCGCCAGGCGCAGGGGGCCAAGGTCATAGGGCTGAAAGAGCGTGTTCTGGTTCATTGTTTCCGCTTTCCGGGTGTGATTGGTCATGGTCGTTCAGGGCAGGTAACGCGCAGCGGGCGGAATGTTTTCAGGGCCGTGAAATATTGCCTGACGCACGGTGTCGCAGCATCCGCAGCCCGGGCGATGGGGGGCTGACAGCCGCGGCACAGGGCGGACGGTCTAGGCACGGTAGAGCATGCGAGTCGCCTGAGCCATTGCTAGGGGCGTTTCCGTCCCCTCATCGGGGCATGGTCAGCTGCTTGCAGACCCCTCACTGATCGTGAGTCGGACCCTCGCCATAGCGGCGCGATGACGGGGACATTGGCAGCGCGCAGGTTGGTTTAGGGCGGCCGGCTGCCGAACCCCGGCATGACCTCTGGCAGCCGGGGTTTGTCCAAGCATGGGATGATGCATGACCTTCTCAACAGGGAAGGGCGCCGCCGCGATTGGGTCGCGTCGGAAACGCCAGCCACGGCGGGCCTTGCGACGACCGCTGGTCGTGCGCCTTCTGTTCACCGTGCCGCCAGACCGGCAGACCCACGCCTACGGCATACGGGTCCGCTGCCGGTCGGCAAAGGCGCGGGCCTCCTGCGGGGCCAGGCCGAGGCCGGTGGCGCGGACCAGCGCGGCCCAGTCCCGGTCCGGCCATTCCTCCTGGGCCAGGTCCAGCAAGTCGCGGCCCTCCGCCAGGGCGGTTGCGCAAAGCTGGCCGACCCTGCCTGCGACAGAGGCCCGGTCCAGGCCCAGTTCGGCCAGGACCGCGAATGTCAGCGTCTCGGCATGGATGGTGCCGGACCCGCCACCCAGGTCGCGCTCCATTGCCTGGGGGTCAGGGGTCAGCCGGTCCAGGACATCCTGCGTCAGCCGCAGCATCGCGCCCAGGCTGACGCAGATCTGCGGCAGGGTCAGCCATTCGGTGAACCAGGCCGCACCGTCACGGTTCTGCCGATGCACCCCCGCCGCCCCGAAGACCGATGCCAGCCCGATCACCTGCCGCGCCAGGGCCGCCAGCGCCGAGGGGCCGATCGGGTTCTGCTTCTGCGGCATGGTCGAGGATGCCCCCCCGCCCTCGATCCGCACCAGGGCCAGGCCCGACTGCGTCATCAGCAGCAGGTCCTCGGCCAGCTTGGCCAGGGCGACGGCCACCGCCGCAGCCCAATCCGCCAGCCGACCCAGCCCTGAACGGTCGGAATGCCAACCATGGCCGGGATCCGACAGGTCCAGCGCCCGCGCAAGGCCCGCCCGCACGGCCGGGCCCTGCGGACCCATCGCCGACAGCGTGCCCGCCGCCCCGGACAGCGAGACGCGCAGCACCGCGTCACGAACCCGTGCCAGATCCTGTGCGTGATCCAGCAGGGACCATCCCCAGCTGGCCGCGACCGCACCAAAGCTGGTGGGTGTCGCCGTCTGGCCATAGGTCCGCGCGGCCATGGGCAGGGTGGCGTGCCGATCCGCCAGCGCGGCCAGCTGGGTCAGAACGGCATCCAGGCGGGCGCCCCACAGGTCCAGCATGGGGCGCAGGCGCAGGGCCAGCGCGCTGTCCATGATGTCTTGACTGGTGGCGCCCCAGTGCAGATGCGCGGCCGCGGGATCGCCGGCCATCTGCCGCCGCATCTCTTGGACCAGGGCGGGGACGGGGACGCCGTTGCGGGCGGTGGCCTGGGCCAGGGATGCCGGATCGATCAGCAGGCCACGGCTGGCCGCGGCGATGGCCGGACCGGCATCGGGGGGGATGACCCCAAGCTGCGCCTGAACCTGGGCCAGCGCGACTTCGACCCGGATCATCGCGTCCAGTTCGGCCTCGGCCGTGAACAGCGCCTGGGTGTCCGGGTCGCCGAACAGCATGGCATAGAGGGGGTTTCCGGCCGCGGTCATGGCCCGACCGCGGCGGGGCTGCGCTCCCCCTGGCGGTGCGGGCCGTGGGTCGGCGGTGGCAGGGGCGACTTACGCCCCGTTGTTACCTGCGCATGGGTCATGATGCGACCTCTGGCAGGTTCAAAATCGCGCGGGCCTGCTGCCATGTCGCCACCGGACGGCGATAGCGGTCGCACAGGTCCACCACCCGCCGCACCAGCGCCGCGTTGGACGGTGCCAGGCGCGTGCGGTCCAGGCGCACGTTGTCCTCCAGGCCCGTGCGGGCGTGACCGCCCGATGCCACGGCCCATTCGTTCAGGACGATCTGGTTCGGGCCGATCCCCGCCGCGCACCAGGGCGCGTTCGTGCCGAACAGCCGCCGGACCGTGGCGATGTAGTAGTCGAACACGTGGCGGTCGACCGGCATGGCGTTCTTGACGCCCATCACGAACTGCACATAGGGCCGGGTGGTCAGCCGCCCGTCCTGCCACATCGCATGGGCCTGCAGGATGTGGGACAGGTCAAAGGCCTCGATTTCGGGCATGACGCCGTGGGTGGCCATCTGCGATGCCAGCCAGTCCACCAGGTCGGGGCTGTTTTCATAGACGCGGGTCGGAAAGTTGTTCGACCCGACCGACAGGCTGGCCATGTCCGGCCGCAGCGGCAGCATGCCGCCCCGGTCGCGGCCCGCGCCCGACCGCCCGCCGGTGGACAGCTGCACGATCATGCCGGGGCAATGCCGGCGAACCCCCTCCAGCAGGCGGGCAAAGCGGTCGGGGTCGCTGGTAGGCTTGCCCTCGTCGTCGCGGACATGGGCGTGAACAATGGCGGCGCCCGCCTCGAAGGCCTCGTGGGTCGATTCGACCTGTTCGGCGATGGTCACGGGAACGGCCGGGTTGTCGGCCTTGGTCGGAAGGCTGCCGGTGATGGCCACGCAGATGATGCAGGGGTCAGACATCGAGAAATACCGTTTCCTTGTCACCTTGCAGGTGAATGTCGAAGTGATAGTGGCCGTCGGCGCCACGGGCGATCAGGGTGTCGCGGCGATGCGGCTGTTCGATCAGGGACAGCACCGGGTCGGCGGCGTTGTCCTGATCGGCGAAATACATCCGCGTCTGCAGTCCGGTGTTGATGCCCCGCGCGACCAGCCACAGCGACAGGTGCGGCGCCTGCATGCGGCCCTGCGGCCCCAGCACCGCGCCGGGCAGGACGGTGTCCAGCGTGAACTGCCCGGTGTCGAAATCGGGCACCACGCGCGCCCAGTGCCGGAACCCCGCTGCGGCCCCCGGCTGATCGGGGTACAGCCCGGCCGCGTCGGCCTGCCAGACCTCGATCAGCACGTCCCGGACCGTTGCGCCCATGCCGTCGAAGACGCAGCCGGTGACGCGGATGCGCGGGCCGGGCACGTCGTCGGGCATGGCGTCAAAGCCCAGTTCGGTGTCATAGATGTCGAATCCTGCCGCCCGCGGGGCCAGCCCGATATGGACATAGGGTCCGGCGGTCTGGGACGGGGTCTCCTTGAGGTAGTTCAGCGGCTGCGGCATGTCAGTTTCCCTCCGGCCGGTTCTCGAAGACGGTCGATCGCCGCCCGCGCAGCACGATGTCGAACCGATAGGCCAGACAGTCCAGCGGCACCGCCTGGTTCAGGTCCAGCGGGGCGATCAGCGCGTCGATGGCGCGGGGATCGGGGATCGCCTGCACGATCGGGCAATGCGCGATCAACGGGTCGCCCTCGAAATACATCTGGGTGATCAGGCGCTGCGCAAAGGCCGTGCCGAAGACCGACAGGTGGATATGCGCGGGCCGCCAGTTGTTGACCCAGTTGCGCCACGGATAGGCGCCGGGCTTGATGGTCCGAAAGGCGTAATGGCCTTGATCGTCGGCCAGAACCCGCCCGCAGCCGCCGAAATTCGGGTCGATCGGCGCCAGGTAGCCGTCCTTCTTGTGGCGGTATCGGCCGCCGGCATTGGCCTGCCAGATCTCGACCAGGGTACGGGGGACGGGGCGGCCGTTCTCGTCCAGGACGCGTCCGTGGACGATGATGCGTTCGCCCACCGGATCGCCGTCCTTGGCATAGTTCGCGATCAAATCGCCATCCAGCGGGGTGATGGCGCCATGACCGAAGCGGGGGCCGGTCAGTTCGGACACGGTGCCCTCGATCGACAGCATTGCCTGTCGCGGCGACCGCGCGACCGAGGTCTTGTAGTCGGGGGCCAGCGCGGGCGGATGCCAGGTGCGGTCGCGTTGATAGAGCGTCATGCCTGTCCTCCTTGGGCGTCGGCCTCGGCAAAGATGCGGCGGGCCAGGGCGATGGCGTGATTGGCGCGCGGGACGCCGGCATAGATGGCGACGTGCAGCAGCGCCTCCATCACGTCGTCGCGGCTGGTGCCGGTGTTCGGGATGGACCGCAGATGCAGGGCCAGTTCGCCGTCATTGCCGAGGCCCGCCAGCAGGGCGATGGTCATCATCGACCGCTCGCGCAGCGGAATCGTGCCGCGCGACCAGACATGGCCCCAGGCCGCATCGGTGATCAGCGCCTGGAACGGCGCGTCGAAGGGCGTCTGCGCGGCCTGTGCGCGGGCGACATGGGCCGGTCCCAGCACGCGTCTGCGGGTGGCAAGGCCGGTGTCGGACAATTCGGTCATGCGGCATGCCTTTCCAGAAAGGGGGTCATCAGCGCGGCGTGGGCGCCGGGCGTCTCGACGCAGGGCAGGTGGCCCGCGCCGGGGATCAGGTGGAAGGTCGCGCCGGGGATCAGGTCGGCGGTGGCGCGCACCACGTCGGGGGGCGATGCGCCGTCGGCCTCGCCCGCGATCACCATCGTAGGCAGGCGCAGTGCCGCGCTGGCCTGCCGTTGATCGGCCCCGGCCAGCGCCCGGCAGGCGGCGACATAGCCCGCGGCAGGCGTGCGGGCCAGCATGTTGCGCCATGGTGCCAGCGCGGGCGTCGCGCGGAAGGCGGGCGCGAACCAGCGTTCCATCACCGCATCCGCGATACCGGCCATGCCGTCCCGTTCCACCGCCTCGATCCGGGTCTGCCAGCTGTCGGGCGTGCCAAGACGCGCGGCGGTGTTGGACAGGATCAGCGCGCGGACCAGATCGGGTCGGTCGGCCGCCAGGCGCTGCGCGATCAGCCCGCCGATGGACAGGCCCAGCACGACCACCGGGCCGGATGACATAGCCTCGATCAGCGCGGCTGCGTCGGCGGCGTGGTCGGCGATGCGGTCTGCGGCGCCCAGATCGGACAGCCCGTGCCCCTGCTTGTCATAGCGCAGATAGCGCAGCCCCTGCGGCAGCAGCGGCAGGACCGCCTCCCACAGGCGCAGATCCGTGCCAAGCGAATTGGCCATCAGCACCACCGGCGCGCCCGTCGGCCCGTCCAGCCGATAGTGCAGCGCGCCATAGGGGCGGGACAAGATTTGCATGGATACTCCTCCTGTCCATAACGTAACATGGGGGCAGGATCGCCGATAATGCAAAATCGGCAGCAAAGGATGCCCATATGATTATGCATCCCGGCATCAAGCTGCGGCATCTGCGGGTCTTTCTGGACATCGCGGCCCGCGGCAGCCTGACCGCGGCGGCGCGGGCGCAGGGCATCACCCAGCCCGCGCTGAGCCGCACCCTGGCCGAGCTGGAGGCCCTGCTGCAGGTGCCGCTGTTCCGGCGCGAGCGGCGGCGGCTGGTTCTGACCGATGCGGGCACGCTGCTGCGCACCCATGCCGCCGCTGCGCTGCAGATGCTGGAAAGCGGGGTCGCCGCGCTGCATCCGGTCGCGGGGACGGACAGGTTGCGGGTGGGCATCCTGCCCACGGCGGCCACGCGGCTGTTCCCGCGCGTGGCGCTGCGCTTTCGCGAGATGCATCCGCATGTGACCCTGTCGGTCGAGACGGGGCCGCATCCGCATCTGATCCGCCTGCTGCGCGAGGGCGGGATCGACCTGATGATCGGGCGCATGCCGGCCGCCGCCGACATGGCGGGCCTGCGCTTCGATCACCTCTACGAGGATCAGATCGCGCTGGTGTCCCGCGCCGGGCATCCGTGCTGGGGGCAGCCGGTGCGTGACGTCCTGTCGGCCTGTCCGGTGATCCTGCCGCCACAGGACGCGCTGATCCGCCGGGCGGTCGACGATTACCTGCAGGCCCGCAACCTGGCCGGGCTGCATCCCGCGTTCGAGACCGCGGCCCTGGCGGTGGGTCGGGGCATCCTGGCGGCATCGGACGCGCTGTGGTTCATCTCGCAAGGCGTGGTCGGGGACGAGCTGGACCGGGGCGCGCTGATCCAGTGGCCGACCGATGCAGGGTTCCTGACCGGCGCGGTCGGCCTGACGCGCCGGCAGGTCGGGCCGGACAATGCGATGCTGGACGTGCTGACGCGCCTGGCGACAGACGGGGCACGGACCTAGGCAGGATCGCTGGCGTCATGATTGCGCATGTCTTGCCGCGATGCCACCGCGGCATGGGGCATGGTCGACGACGGCACGCGCCGGTGGCCTGCAACCCTCAATCCCATTGACCGCCCCCTGCGCATCAATGTTCTGAGGTGCTGCGACTGCGATTGCGGTCCACCGGCGGTCTTTGCGCTGTCTGTTGCAAGGTTCGGTGCTGTCATCGCGGTACGCAATGCCTTTGGCTGCATCGTCATCTGATGCGCTGCGCGATCGAGGCCGATTTTTCCCAGTCTATCGCGGAGCACGGCACAACTGGCGGTTCGGACGCTTCCTCAAGCCAGGCGTGCTTGTGGCTTTGTCTGTCGTGACTTGGCCGTACGGCACCACGATCTGTCTTTGTCCATGCCGGGCAAAACGGCCAGTCACCTGCCGACAGGTTCGCCCTTGCAGACCCACAAACGAGATGTCCGATAGGAGGGCCTCCCCCCTGAGCAGTCCATGCCGCAGGGCGACGGGCCCTACCGTGGGTTTCAGGGTGCCGCTGTGGCCGCTTGCCGGTGCGGAGCCACGTCGCGGATCAGCGCAACGGCCAGCGTTTGGGCCTGGTCGCGGATGTCGGGGATGGCGGTGATCTCCCAGAAGGCTGCGCGGGATGCAGGCCCGATGACGCGGATGCGGGGGTCCGGGCGGCCGTCGGCGCCGATCAGGGCGCAGTCGGCCGCGACATCCAGACCGATCCGCACGGGATCGATGCGGGCGCGGCCGGTGGCCAGCAGGTCGGCGACCAACGGCGTCGCGTTGGCCCGCGGGTCGCGGCGGATGCCGCGGCAGTCGACGATGCGCGCCGCATCCAGCGTCAGGATCCGATCGGCCCCGCGCGGGCGCCAATGCGCGCGCAGGATCGCGCCGTCCCGGCTGGCACCGTCGAAGCGGCCGGCCAGCTGGCGCATCTGGCCGCTGTCCAGCGCGCGATGCAGGATGGCCGCGCTTTCGGGGGGCAGGCGGTGGCGGTGCACCTCCCACCAAGGGGCGGCGTGGCGCAGGAAGCGGGCGCGGTCCGCCACGGACATGGCACGCCACAGGGCGGACAGATGCGGGCGGACGCCATCGACCGCGTCGCGCCAGGTGCCGCCCTGCACCTCGGCGCGGGCGGCAAGATCACGCAGCCACGACAGGACAAAGCTGACCGGCGCGCCCAGGGGCACCTCGTCCCGGCTGATCGGCAGCGGTGCGCCCGCGGCATGGACGCGCGGCAGCTGGGCACGACGTGACAGGGCCACGATTTCCCCGCGGTGGCCGTGGGACAGCAGGCTGATGGCCTGGTCCACCATCGACAGGCCGGACCCGATGATGACCACGCGCCCGCCCTGGGGCGGGGGGTCGGCCTGCTGCCAGGCGCCGTGGACCAGGCCTGTCGGGTCCGGTTCGGGCAGGGCGTGGCCGGTGGCCAGCACGGCCCGGTCGGCGGGAATGACCTGGCCGTCGTCCAGATGCGCGGCGACCCCGACCCGCGTGGTGACCAGGCGTGTGCATGTCGCGCGCAGACAGCGCAGCCGCCCGTCGGCCGACAGCGGCGCCAGCAGGTCGGTCATGTAGGCGCCATAGGTCGCGCGGCCCACGAAGCACGCGCCCGTCGCGTCGTCCCCGCGCGCGGCCAGCCAGCGGCGGAAATGGTCGGGATCGTCGGGAAAGGCGCTCATGTTGGCGACGCGGGTGTTCAGCAGATGGCCAGGATCGCTGGTCGAATAGGCCACGCCACAGCCCAGCATGTGACGCCCCTCGATCACGGTGACACGCAGGGGCGTGGCCGGGTCGCGCAGCAGATGGGCGGCCAACAGGACGCCGCTGGCGCCGCCGCCGATGATGACGACATGGGGCAGATGGGCCGCATGGGGCGCAGACGTGTCGGCCAGGGGGATGGTCTTCATGGCGGGCTCCTTCGCTTGGCTGCGGGGGCGGTCCTAGAGGGCGGCGATCAGCAGCCCCGTCCACAGGGCCAGGCTGGCACCGATCAGCGTGGGGACGATGCGGTCGGGGCGGTCGGTGTCGCGGGGATGGGTGCGGCGCAGATAGGCCTCGGTCTGGATGTCGAACATGGCAACCTCGGGTCCGGTGATGGGGGTCAGGCCAGCCGTCGGGCGGGCAGGGACAGGGGGGCGGGGCGCGCGCCGAACAGGCGCCGCAGGACCCCGGGTCGCGCGGTGTGCGCCAGCAGATCGTCGCGCAGCGCCTTGCCCGCGGGCCAGGGGCCAAAGCCCGACGCCGCATTGACATGGCCCGCATGGCCGATGTCGTGCAGGTCCGCGCCCCAATGCGCCGCCAGCTGTCGGCTGTGGTCGAAAGCCATCCATGGGTCGTTGCGGCTTGCCACCAGCGTCGCGGGCACGTCGAACCGTTCGCGCGGCAGGGCACCGAAACCGCGGGTGCGGTCCGAGGTGGCCGGATCGGCAGGCGCGACCAGCAGCGCGGCCCGCACCCGCAGCCCCGGCCAGCGGGCCAGCAGATGCGCGATGGTCACCGCGCCAAGCGAATGGCCGACCAGGATGCTGTCGGGATGGGCCATGATGTGGACGGCCAGCGTGGCCTCCCAGACCTCGCGGACGGGACGGCCCGTGTCACCCATGTCCAGCAGCATCGCGTTGGGATCGGTGCGCGCCCACCAGTCCTGCCAGTGCGGCGCAGGAGAGCCGTCGAGGCCGGGGACGATCAGGGTCTTGGTCATCGGATGTCTCCTTTTATCTCGCATAAGACTACAAGGATGGTCGTGTATTGCGATTCCAAAGATCACCCCGAAAAGGGAACAGGGTTCTATCGGTCGCGGGTGTTGACGGGATAGGCGGTGGTGTGGCGCAGCCGTTCCATCGCGAATTGCGATGTGACGTTCTTGATCGCTACGGCGTCGGTCAGCGCCCTGTAGAAGCGGTCATAGGCGGCCATGTCCGGCACCGCCACGCGCAGCAGATAGTCGATGTCGCCGGCCATCCGCCAGGCTTCCATGACCTCGGGCAGGGCGTCGATGGCGCGGGCAAAGGCCGCGCGCCATTCCGTGCCGTGGTCTGGCGCCTCGATGCCGACGAAGACGGTCAGGCCGAATCCCAGCATCGCCGGATCGGCCAGCGCCACGCGCCCGGTCAGCACGCCGTTCGCCTCCAGCTTCTGGATGCGCTTCCAGCAGGGGGTCTGGGATAGGCCCACCCTGTCGGCAATTTGCGCGATGGGGGTGGTGGCGTCTGCCATCAGCGTGGCGACGATCTTGCGGTCGATCAGGTCCAGGGGAGGGATCTGGGTCATCGTGCGATTCCTTTCGCCGTCAGCATGCCGCAATAGAATATAAAGTCTAGCGTGTTTGTCGTTATTAGCGATGACCGGGTGATCCGGGCGCAGACATGTCCAATAAAAACCCCGCCACCGGGTCGTCTTTTCTTTTCGCAGGGCGCGATCCGCCTTATATCCGGTGGACAGCAACGCAGTCCGGGGCAGGGTCATGATCACGCAAAAGATGAAATACGCGCTGAAGGCCCTGCTGGTTCTGGGCGACGAGGCGCGCAGCCCGCGTCCCGAGCCGCTGACGATCGAAGTCATTGCCAGGCGGTCGGGCACCCCCAAGCGGTTCCTGGAGCAGATCCTGCTGGAGGTGCGCAATGCCGGTGTCGTGGCCTCGATCCGTGGACGGTCGGGGGGGTACACGCTGATCAAGCGCCCCGAGGACGTGTCGATCTCGGAGCTGCTGCGGCTGATCGACGGGCCGATCGCGCCCCTGCCGTGCCTGTCGCGGCGTGCCTATCAGCGCTGCGAGGACTGCACCGACGAGGCCAGCTGCCGCCTGCGTCGCGTATTCTCGGAGGTGTTCTGGTCCTATCTTATCCTGATCGAATCCCTCAGCCTGGCCGACATGCTGGGCACGCCCGACGTGGCGCAGGCTGTGCTGCAGGACGGCGCGACCGCCTGAGCCGACCGCGATCCAGCGGTTTCGGAGAATAATCATCTCTTTTCACGGCCGAAATAGGCGTGATTCTTCCTTTGCTAAACACGAGTATCCCTGTCGTTATTAAGGTATCGCAGCGCCGCACTTGGCCCGAACCGAAAGGGATGACCCGATGACCTCGACCCACCCCCTGACCCATGGCCGCCCGGCGCTGTGCGCCGTGACGCTGATCGACCGCCGCACCGGCCGCCCGCACCGCGTGAACGGCGCGGCCCTGGTCGCGCTGAGCCGCGACCCCCACGGCGCCGCGGCCGAACTGCTGGCCGGGCG
>NZ_JXYF01000113.1:0-16600 GCF_000967735.1 Paracoccus sp. S4493 | reverse complement strand
GGCCGCGATGCTGGCCGGTGCCGTGGCGCTGTATCTGCGCGAAGGCGTGCCGGGCGCCCCCGACATGCCGCTGGCCGAACGCTTTGCCGCCGCCGACGCTGCCTATCGCGACCGCCCCAGCCAGGCCGAGGCCGAGGCGGCGGCCCCTGCCCGTCCCGCGCCCGACCTGTCGCAGGCCGATCCCGAATACCTGGCGATGATCGACCAGCTGCGCGACGCCGTCGGGCGCAACCCGGACGACCAGCAGGGTCTTGCGCTGCTGGCCAGCAACGAGATGCGCCTCGGCAACCTGGCCGCTGCCCGCGCGGCCCAGCAGCGGCTGGTCGACCTGCGCGGCGATCAGGCCGATGCCGTCCAGCTGATGCAACTGGCCACGCTGATGGTCGATGCCGCAGGCGGCGTCGTCACCCCCGAGGCCGAGGCCGTCCTGCGGCGCGCCCTGACCCTGGACCCCACGCAGCCGCAGGCCCGCTATCTGCAGGGCGTCCTGCTGATCCAGAACGGCCGCCCCGATCGGGCCTTTCCGCTGTGGCGCGGCCTGCTGGACGAGGGCCCCGAGGGTGCGCCCTGGATCGCCCCGATCCGCGCCGCGATCCAGGATCTGGCCTGGCTGGCGGGCGATGACGAATACCGCGCGCCGGCACCCCCCGCAACGGACCTGCCCGGCCCCGATGCCGACGCCCTGGCCGCGGCCGAGGACCTGTCCCCCGAGGATCGTGCCCGCATGATCCAGGACATGGTCGACCGCCTGCAGCAGCGCCTGGCGACGGAGGGCGGCTCTCCCGAGGAATGGGCGCGGCTGATCGCGGCGCTGGCGATGCTGGACCAGCGCGACCAGGCGACCGCGATCCTGACCGAGGCCCGCCAGCGTTTCGGCAGCGCCCCCGACGCCCTGGCCCCGATCGAACGGGCCGCGACCGAAGCGGGGCTGGACGGATGATCCACGAGGACATGACCGATTTCGCCGCCGCCCTGCCCCGCTTCGGCGCGCTGGCCGGGCTGGACCTGGGCACCAAGACCATCGGCGTCGCCGTCAGCGACGGCATGCGGGGCGTGGCGTCCCCCATCACCACGATCCGCCGGACCAAGTTCACCCAGGATGCGCAGGCGCTGCTGACGCTGATCGCGGACCGGGGGCTGGCCGGGCTGGTCCTGGGCCTGCCGCGCAACATGGACGGCTCCGAAGGGCCGCGCGCCCAAGCCACCCGCGCCTTTGCGCGCAACATGACCCGGCTGACCGACCTGCCCATCGCCTACTGGGACGAACGCCTGTCCACGGTCGCCGCCGAACGCGCCCTCCTTGAGGGCGACACCTCGCGCAAGCGCCGGGCCGAGGTCATCGACCAGGTCGCCGCGGGCTACATCCTGCAGGGTGCCTTGGACCGCCTGCGCCACATCGCGACCCATGGATAAGGATGCGACCGCCGCGCGTCAGCGCGGCCATGGGCCAAGCGGCAGCGTCCGGGCCGGGCTTCGCACGGCCCGTCCCCCGCGACCCGAACCCTGCTCCGCGCCTCAGAAAGACAGCCGCCGATGATCGAAAGCCCCTGCATCAAGCTGTGCCGCATCGACGCGGACCGCAACCTGTGTCTCGGCTGCCACCGCACCCTGGCCGAGATCGCGGCCTGGGGCCGCATGACCCCCGATGCCCGCGCCCGCGTCATGGCCGTGCTGCCCGCGCGTCAGGACGCCTCGGACATGCCCCGCCGCGGGTCATAGGCGTTCTCGCGCCGCCATTCCTCGAAGAACGCCGCCAGCTTGGCGTCCACCTTGGCCGGCATGGCGATGCGCAGCTCGACATGCTGGTCGCCGCCGTTCACGCCGCGCCCCCGCAGCCGCAGCCGCTGCCCCGAGGTCGCGCCCCGCGGGATGGTCAGGTTGACGGGCCCGTCGATGGTCGGGGCCGCAACCTTGCCGCCCAGCACCGCCTCGTCCAGGCTGATCGGCAGGATCAGGTGGATGTCGTCGCCGTCGCGCGTGAACTGGGGATGCTCGGCGACCCGAACCTCAAGATAGGCGTCGCCGGGCTCTCCGCGGCCGATGCCGGGCTCGCCCTTGCCGCGCAGGCGGATCACCTGGCCGTCGCGCACGCCCTTGGGGATGGTGACCTCCAGCGTGCCGCCCTGCGGCAGGGTTATGCGATTGCGCCCCCCACGGACCGCGGTCAGGAAATCCACCTGCAGCGCCAGCCGCAGGTCCTGGCCGCGCATGTCGGACGTGCGCCCGCCGCCGAACCCGCCAAAGCCCCCGAACCCGCCAAAACCGCCGCCGCCCCGCGGAGAGGCGCGCTGTCCGAACAGGTCGGCAAAGACATCCGACAGGTCCGGATCGCCGCCATGGCCGGGCGCGTCGCCGAACGGGTTGCCGCCCGCCCCCGGGCGACCCTGCCAGCGGGGTGCCTGTTCCTGGCCCTGGGCGTTGATCTCGCCCGCGTCAAAGCGGCGGCGCTGGTCGGCATCCTTCAGCAGGTCATAGGCAGCCGAGGCCGCCGCGAACCGTTTGGCGGCGGCCGGATCCTGGTTCAGGTCCGGGTGATCGGTCTTCGCGATGCGCCGATAGGCCTTCTTGATCTCATCGGCACTGGCGCTTCGCGACACGCCGAGTGCTGCATAGGGATCGCCTGCCATGCCTGGTCCTTCGTGTTCATCCGTCCTGTCGGTAAGATAGAGACGGTCGGGTTCACATCAATAGGGCAGCGGGTGGGCGCGGTGCAGGCGCTCGATCCCGCGACGCAGCTCGTCAGGCAGATCGCGGTCCAGTCCCGCGATCAGATGGCGCAGCTGATCCATCGTCGTGGCACCGATGATCGGCACCACCTTGAAGGGGCGCGTCAGCTGCCACGCGATGACCATGTGCACCACGTCCCAGCCATGCTCCGCCGCCAGGCGGCCATAGGCCTCTGCCGCGGCCACCCCGCGGTCGGTCTTGCGCCCACCCAGGTTGCCCTGCCCGCCGGTGGCCTTGTCGACCGCCGCGCGGCTGCCCTCGGGCATCGCGCCCGAGGCGTATTTCCCGGTCAGCAGGCCCGCCGCAAGCGGCGAATAGGACAGCAGCGTGACGTCCTCGTTCACCGCGACCTCGGCCAGATCGGTATCGTATAGGCGATAAAGCGGCGAATACTCGTTCTGGATCGCGGCCATCCGCGGCCCGCCGATCTCGTCGGCCACGTCGCACCACCGCGTCAGGCCCCAGGCCGATTCGTTCGACAGGCCCACGGCGCGGATCTTGCCCGCATCGACCGCATCCGACAGCGCGCCCAGTACGTCGCGCATATGCGCCAGCGTCTGCGCCTTGTCCTGGCTCGACGGATCAAAGGCCCAGTTCTGCCGGAACCCATAGGATCCGCGCACCGGCCAGTGCAGCTGATAGAGGTCGATCCGGTCCGTCTGCAGCCGGCGCAGCGAGGCGTCGATGCAGGCCGTGACCGTCGCCCCGTCGAACGGCGCCCCGTCGCGGACCATCTGGCTGGGTCCGGTGATCTTGGTCGCGATCTCGACCCGGTCGCGGTTGCCGGTCCGCGCCAGCCAGCGCCCGATGATCTCCTCGGACAGGCCGACCGTCTCGCGGCGGACGGGGTTCACGGGATACATCTCGGCGCAGTCCATGAAGGTCATCGCGACCTCCAGGGCGGCATCCATCTGCGCATGGGCCTCCGCCTCGGCGGTCTGGTTGCCGAAGGTCATCGTCCCCAGGCAGATCCGGCTGACCTCGACCGCGCTGCCGCCCAGTTTCACACGTTCCATCGGACCACTTCCCTGTTTGCGATTTCGGGCGCAGGCTAGCGATCCCCCCGCCGGGCGCAAGCCCGCGTCGGACATGAAAAAAAGGACACCCCCGAAGGGGCGTCCTGACATGACTGAAATGAGGGCATAGCGCCCGCTAACCGTCCCGACAGGCACGACGTGCGCAAGACATCGCATAAGGGCAAATGACCCCGCGGGACTATAGCCCCGTAAGGCTATGTTGCCCCGCTGCAACGACAGTCAGGAAAGCCCCCCTTGCCGTAGCCGCCGGCTGCTCTTAAATGGGCGAACAAATCTGTTCACCCCGTGTCGTTTTCGCTGTTCCAGGTGTCTTCCGGATGTCCGTGCACGCCCTTGCCCAGATCGACGATGCCCTGTCGGTGCTGGCACCCCGCGGCTTCACCCTGGGGTTGCATATCCGCTATTCGCGCCCGGTCAGGCGCGTGTCAACCTATCCCTCGCAGTGGATCCAGACCTATACCCGCTGCAATCTGGGCGTCGGCGACCCGATGGTCATGTGGTGCGTCCTGAACGAGGGCCAGATCCGGTGGAGCGCCCTGACCCGCCTGCTGCCCGATCCGCTGAACGTGATGGGCCAGGCGCGCGACCACGGCCTGACCTATGGCGCGGCGCTGTCCTACGGCCCGGCCGAATCGCGGTCCTATATCGGGGCGTCCCATGGCGAGCGCGAGTTCACGGATGCCGAGATCGCCAGCATGGCCGACCTGCTGAAACGCGCGCATGACATGGTCGATCGCACCGCCTCGCTCCGCCCGATCCTGGTCGACGCGCTTGAGGCGATCGCCTGCGGCATGACCTATGACCAGGCCTGCGAGGCGCTTGGCATCTCCCGCACCGCGCTGCGCTATCGGCTGCGCATGGCGCGCACCGCCCTGGGGGTCGAGGACAATCCCCATGCGATCCGCAAGGCCATCGATGCGGGGCTGCTGAACGGGATCAGCGTGTCCGGCCTCAGCAAGGGGCTGCCCACGGGGCCCGACCAAGACTAGGCCGACTTGCGCCGGCGCCATTTCAGGCGCTTGGGCCAGTGCCAGCGACGGATCAGGCCCTTGCGCTTGCCCAAAGGCTCAAAGATCTTGTCGGGCCCTTCGGGGTCCAGGATCTCGTTCTCGGCCAGCCAGGCCTCGAAGCCGCTCAGTTCGGGGATCTCGTAGGGGATCAGGGTGCGGCCCTGCCCCTGCGTGCCGCGATTGGCATCGATCATCGCGATCAGGCTGCCATGTTCCTTGATGCCCTGCGTGACCTGATCGGGCGTCATCGCCAGATGTTCCGCCAGCAGGTCGTCGCGCAGCGCGGTGATCGTAGCGCGCGTCGCCTCGGCGCCCGGACGTTCGGCGGCCAGCATCACGTCGCATTCCGTGTCCAGCCGCATGGATCGGTTGTTAAAGTTCGACGACCCGACCCGCAGATAGGTGTCGTCGACGATCGTCACCTTGGCATGGACATAGATCTCGGCGCCCGCATCGGTCACCGGGTGATAGATGCGCAGCCGGTCGCGATGGTCCAGCTTGCGCAGCGCCTCGACCAACTGGGCGCGGGCGGTGTCCATCGCCATCGGCTCCAGCCAGCCTTGGGCGCTGACCGGGTTGATGATGACGATCTCGGGGGGATCGTCCTCGGCCAGGCGTTTGGCGATGGCCTGGGCGATGCGGCGGGATGCGAAATACTGGCTTTCGGCATAGATGACCCGTTTCGCCCGCGCGATCAGGTCCAGATACATCTGCTCGACCTCGTAGGCCGGCTGGACGTCGGGAATGTCCGGACGGGTCCGCGCGATGGCCAGCGCCACGTCGCGGAACGTGGGCTTGATCGCGTCGGGCCAGCATCCCGACGCGTCGCTGACCGCCGACAGCTCCTCGCCGCAGGCGATGCGCCAGCGGTCGCGGGCCAGATCGCCCATCGCCCGCGCGGCGGGTCCGTCAAAGGCGCTGGTCGCGTCGTGCCAGGGCTTCATCAGCTTGCCGCTGGCGCTGGTGCGGCGCGGATCGTCGTCCTTGTGTTCGCGCGTGTCCCACCGGCCCTCGGTCATGTCGATGCCGCCGCAGAAGGCCAGGCAGTCGTCGATGACGACGATCTTGTGGTGATGCGAACTGGCCAGCGGGTGCTTGCCGTCCAGGCGCAGCGTGATGCGCGGATGCATCTTCCAGCGCAGGATCGTCAACAACGTGCTGCCCCGGAACATCGCCTTGAAGGCACCGGTGTCCCATCGCAGCAGGCGCACGTGCAGCGTGGGGCGGCGGCGGGCCAGCCACATCACGAAATCGCCAAGGGCCGGGGGGCCGCCGTCCGCGGCGTCGCCCAGATGGATGCGGGCGTCAAAGTCCCAACCGATCATCAGGATCGAGTGGCGCGCCTGCAGCATGGCCTGGCGCACGGCACGGAAATATTCGTCGGCATCGGCGATGAACGCGAACCGCCCCGATTGTTCGACCCGCCAGCAGTTCCATCCCGGACGGGCCAGCCGATCACTCGAAGCATCCATGTTGTCCCGCCGTCCCTTTTGCTGCTGCCCCGCCATGCGGCGCGTCAGCGCAACACGAAGGGCGACCTTCGGTTCCATTAAGGGAGTGTTTGCCGCACGATCAAGGTCGACCGTGCGGCAGCGATCCGACCCTAGCCGAACAGCGCGTTGCAGATCAACAGCATGGCCAGCGACGATCCCCAGGCCAGCGTGGTCGGCACCGACCACAGCAGCATCTGGTGCTTGGCCTGCTTGACGCCCAGCATCCGGTTGATGACCCAGAAGTAGCTGTCGTTGAAATAGCCGAAGACCATCGACCCGATGGCCGCGGCCTGGGCGGCAAAGACCATGTTCACGTCCGGCATGTTCATCAGGATCGGCGCCGAGATCGATGCGCCCGTGATCATCGCGACCGTGCCCGAACCCTGGATCAGGCGCACCAGAGAGCTGATCACGAAGGGGATCAGCACCGCCGGGATGGCAAGACCCGCCACCGCCTGGCCGATCACGTCGCCCGCGCCCGAATCGCGCAGGACCGAACCCAGGGCCCCGCCCGCACCGGTCACCAGCAGGATGATGCCCGCGCTTTCGACGCCCTGCTCCATGTAGCCCAGCACCTCGTCGCGCGGACGCCCGGGCAGTAGGGTATAGATCGACACCAGAAGGCCGATGGCCACCGCGATCACCGGGTTGCCGAAGAAGGACATCGCCTGCACCAGCAGGTTCGTCTCCAGCGCCGGGTCGCCCGAGGTGCGCACGACCGCCGTGGCGATGGTGTTCAGGAAGATCAGCACGATCGGCAGCAGCAGCGGCAGCACCGACAGGCCCAGGGACGGCAGAACCTTCTGGCGGTCGTCCACGGCCTCCTCGAACTGACGATAGGCGGCCGAGAGGTCCTCGCCGGTGTCGGTCTGGATCATCCGCTCGATCCGGGGGCCCATGGCGCGGGCATAGAAGACGATGACCGCCATGCCGGGGATCGTGAAGACGATGCCCCACAGGATCATCAGCCCCAGATCGACGCCATAGATGCCCGCGACGCCCAGGGGGCCGGGGGTCGGCGGCACGGCATGGTGGGTCAGCATCAGCCCGCCCGCCAGCGCGATGCCAAGCGTCAGCACCGACTTGCCCGAGGACCGCGCCAGCGCCTTGACCAGCGGCGACAGGATCACGAAGGCGCTGTCGCAGAAGATCGGGATCGACACGATATAGCCCGTCAGGACCATGGCCCAGTCCTCGCGCTTTTTCCCGACCCACCGGATCAGCGAATAGGCCATCTGCTCGGCCGCGCCCGACACCTCCAGGATGCGGCCCATCATCACGCCGAAGCCGATGACCAGGCCGATGGTGGACAGCGTGCGGCCGAAACCGGTGGTGATCGAGTTGATCACGTCGGCGGGCATCATGCCGCCGATCAGGCCCGACACGGATGCCGCGATGACCAGCGCGATGATCGCGTGGATCTTGGTCTTCACGACCAGGAAGATCAGCAGGAAGATGGCAAAGCCAAGTCCCGCGATCAGCTGGAACTCCATTCCGGGTTCAGCCATGGGTTACTCCTCCACTGCGCCCGGCATGGGGCGCCTCCAGTTGAAAACGCTCAGCGATCCGCCAGAAACTGCGTCAGGATCGCGTCGAAATCGGTATCCGCGTCAAAGCCCAGGGCGCGCGCGCGGGTCACGTCGAAGGCGCCGGGCCAGCTGCAGACGATGGCCTCGATGCGCGCATCGCGGGTCAGGGCCACGCGGGCGCGGGCCTCGGCGCCCACCAGCCGCTCCAGGCTGTCCAGCATCTGGGCCGGGGTCGCGGTGATGCCCGGCAGGTCCATGACGCGGTTGATGCCCAGATCGGCGGCGGGGATGCGGCCCGCGCGGACCAGGTTCGTGACCGCCACGCCCGGAGAGCTGATCCACAGCCGCGTGTCCAGCGGCACCGGGCATTCCGACGCCTGCCCCGCAACCGGTTCGCGGATGATCCCCGACACAAAGCTGGAGGCCGCGGAATTGGGCGCGCCGGGGCGCACGCAGATCGTGGGCAGGCGCACGGTCAGCCCGTCGACGAAGCCCTTGCGGCTGTATTCGCTGACCAGCAGTTCGCCGATGGCCTTGCCGCAGCCGTATGAGGATTGCGGCATCAGGGCCATGGTCGGCGGCACGATCTGCGGCATCTCTCCGCCGAACACCGCAAGCGAGCTGGTGAAGACGAAGCGCGGCGCGCGGTCCAGCTTGCGGCAGGCCTCCAGCAGCAAACGTGTGGCGTCGACGTTGATGTGCAGGCCGGTGTCGAAATCCTCCTCGGACTGGCCCGACAGCACGGCGGCCAGGTGATAGACCGTGTCAGCGCCCCCCGACAGCGCGCGGGCCACGGCATCCGCGTCGTCGATGGAGCCGACCAGGCTTTCCACCCGCGCGTCATCGACCGGGCAGGCCACCCGGTCCAGCGACACGATGCGTTCCGCGCCGTCCTTCAGCAGGGCCGCGATCAGGCGCGCGCCCAGAAAACCGGCGCCGCCGGTCACGATGATGGTCATAGGCTCTCTCCCTTCAGGTCGGGGGCCAGGATCACCTGGACTCCCATCTCGCGCAGGGCGTCCGCCGCGCCTGCGTCGATGCCCGCATCGGTCACGACCGTGTCGAAGACCGAGACGGGCAGGATGTTCATCGCCGCCACCGCGCCGTATTTCGTCGAATCCGACACCAGCACGGCGCGCCGCGCGCGATCGACCGCGACGCGCTTGACCGGGCCCTTGGCCTCGGAGGGCGAACTCAGCCCCGCCACCGTCCAGGACGAGGTCGAGATGAAGGCGATGTCATAGTTGAACCGCGCCAGCGCCTCGGACGCCGCACCGCCCACGCAGGATTGGTTCGCGCGTTCGACCAGTCCGCCGCTGTGATAAAGCGTGCAGTCCGAATGCGTGGACAGCCAGGCGCAGATGACGAAGTCGTTCGTGACCACCGTCAGCCCCCGCCGCCCGGCGATCTGGCGCGCCAGTTCCAAGAGCGTCGTGCCCGCGTCCAGATAGATCACCATGCCGTCGCGGACCAGATCGGCCGCCGCCTGCCCCACCGCGCGCTTGGCCCCGGTGTTCATCGCGGCCTTCTGCAGATGCGGCAGCTCCTGCGCCAACCTCCGCGACAGGCGCACGCCCCCGGTGACCGAGGACACGCGGCCCGCCTCCTCCAGTGCCTGGATGTCGCGGCGCACGGTCATGTGCGATACCCCCAGTCGCTCGACCAGGTCGGCGATGCTGACGATGTCGCGTTCGGCCAGGCAGGACAGGATGAACTGCTGGCGTTCGGCCGGGATCATGGCACCGCGCGCAGATAGGGCGCGGCCCAGCCCAGACCGTCCTCGGTCCGGCCGCGGGGGTTGTACTCGCAGCCCATCGGCCCGTCGAAGCCGGTCCGCTCGAAGGCCGCGAAGATCTCGGCATAGTTCAGCTCGCCCGTGTCGGGCTCGTGGCGGTCGGGGACGCCCGCGATCTGGACATGGCCATAGGCGCCTTTCAGACGCTCGATCCGGCGGATGATGTCGCCGTCCATGATCTGCGTGTGATAGACGTCGAACTGCAGCAGCACGTTGCGGCGCTCAAGGCGCTCGATCAGGGCCAGCGTCGGGTCCTGATGCGCGATGAAGTAACCCGGCACGTCGCGGCTGTTCAGCGGCTCGATGCTGATGAACAGGCCGGCATTGGCGGCCATGTCGGCGGCCTCGCGCAGGTTCTGGGTCCAGACCGCCTCGCAGGCGGCGCGGTCCGGCTCATCGGCGGTGATCCCGGACATGACGTGGATGCGCGGGCAGCCCAGGCCCGTGGCATAGGTGATCGCCTGCTCCACGCTGGCGCGGAACTCAGCGCGCTTTCCCGGACGCGCGGCAAAGCCCCGCTCGCCCCCCGCCCAATCGCCTGCGGGCGCGTTGATCAGCGACAGGCGCAAGCCGTTACGGTCCAGCCGGGTCTTCACCACCTCGATGGGGTGGTCATAGGGGAACAGGAACTCGACCGTGTCAAAACCCGCAGCACCCGCCCGGTCGAACCGGTCCAGAAAGGGCGCGTCGGTGAACAGCATCGAGAGGTTCGCGGCAATGCGGGTCATGTCAGTATCCTCCGCCCAGTTCGGCGATCTCGGCCTCGGTCAGGTAGTGCAGCTTCTCGCCGCGCAGGATGAACTGCAGCTTGGCGGTCTCCTCCAGCTCCTCGGCATTGTTCACGGCATCGTCGATGTCGCGGCCCAGCACCACGACCCCGTGGGAGGCCAGCAGAAAGGCCTGCGCGCTGTTGCCCTGCGCCGCGGCGGCCAGGTCCAGCCCGATCTGCGGCGATCCGGGGCGGGAATAGGGGATGACCGGCATGTGCCCGATGCGCATGACGTAATAGGGGGTGAAGGGCCGGATCGCATTGTCGCGGGGCAGCCCCTCCAGACAGGACAGCGCCGTCAGATAGGTCGAATGCAGATGCACGATGGCCCCCGCCTGCGGCCGCACGTCATAGAGCGCGCGGTGGAAGGCGAATTCCTTGGACGGCTTCGGACCGGGCAGCGGTTCGCCATCCGCGCCGATCACCGACAGCGCATCGGCCGACAGGCGGCCCAGGCTGCTGCCCGTGGGGGTCACGGTGAAGCCGCCGTCGGGATTGCGGACCGACACGTTCCCCGCCCCGCCCACGGAGTAGCCGCGCTCGAACAGGCTGCGGCACAGCAGCACCATGCGGTCGGCGGCGCTCATGCGGGGACCTCCTGCGCGTCGGTGAAGAAGGTCTCGGCCCCGAAATTGCCCGATTTCAGCGCCAGCGACAGCGGCTTGTCCACCGCCCGGACCCAAGGCACGCCGGGCGCGATCTGCGGCCCGATGGCGAAACCCGTGACCTTAAGCGCCTGCGTGACCGAGCCCGAGGTCTCTCCTCCCGCGACGATGAAGCGGGTGATGCCGCCTTCGGCCAGACGCGCGGCGGCGGCGGCGAAGGTGCGCTCGACCGCCTCGGAGGCGGCGGCGCCGTGCTGCGCCTGGATCGCGCGCAGGCGGGCCGGGTCGGCGGTCGCGGTGATCATCGGGGCACGGCCCTGCGGCTGCGCCAGCACCCATTCGGCCAGCGCGGCGCCATAGGCGTCGGCATCGGCCAGGCAGCGGTCCACATCCACGTCCAGCGTCGGCGCCAGTGCGCGATAGGCCGCGACCTGCCGGTTCGTCATCACCGAACACGACCCCGAGATCACCACCGCCGGCCCCGCCAGCGGCGCGCCCGCATCCTGGGCCTGGGCATCGGCCCCGCCCGACACCGCCCGCGCGATGCCGTATCCCAGCCCCGACCCGCCGGTGACCAGCGCCATGTCCGCAACGGCCTGCCCAAGGGTCGCCAGATGCGCGTCGCTGATCGCGTCCAGCACGACGTAGCGCACCCCCTCGGCCCGCAGGGCCGCGATGCGGTCGCGCACGGCCTGCGGCCCCTGATCGACGGTCGCGGCATCGACCAGACCGCAACGGCCCTGCGCCTGCCCCTCCATCAACCGGATCAGGCTGCTGTCGCGCATGGGCGTGATCGGGTGATCGCGCATCCCCGAATCCTGCAGCAGGTCCTGCCTCACGAACAGATGGCCCAGATAGACCGACCGCCCGTTCACCGGCAGCGCCGGGCAGATGACCGTGATGTCGGTCCCCAGGGCCGCCATCAGCGCATCGGCCACCGGGCCGATATTGCCTGCGGCCGTCGAATCAAAGGTCGAGCAGTATTTCTGATAGATCTGCGCACAGCCCCGCGCGCGCAGCCAGTCCAGTGCGGCCAGGCTGTCCGCCACGGCCTCGGCCGCCGGGTTCGACCGGCTTTTCAGCGAGATCACCACCGCATCGGCATCGACCTGCGCGCCCGCCTCCGGCACGCCGATCATCTGCGTGGTGGTCAGGCCGCCCGCGACCAGAAAGCCCGCGATATCGGTCGCGCCGGTAAAATCATCCGCGATGACGCCGATCTTCATGCCTTCCCCTCCGGCAGGGTGATGCCCGAGAAGGTCTTGATCACCGCGCTGTCATCCTCACGCCCATGGCCCATGTTGGAGGCCTGCTGGAACATCGCGAAGGCGGTCGAGGCCAGGGGCAGCGGAAAGCCCAGGGCGCGTCCGGTTTCCGTCGCCAGGCCCAAATCCTTGACGAAGATGTCCACGGCCGAGGTGGGCGTGTAGTCGCCATCGACCACATGCTTCATCCGGTTCTCGAACATCCAGGAATTGCCGGCGGCGTTGGTCACCACGTCATACATCGTGTCCAGCGGGATGCCCGCACGGGCGGCCAGGGCCATCGCCTCGGCGCCGACCGCGATATGCACGCCCGCCAGCAGCTGGTGGATGACCTTGACCGTGGCACCCTGCCCGATATCAGGCCCGATGCGATAGGTCTTGGCGGCCACCGCCCCCAGCACCGGGGCCAGCGCGTCGAAGGCCGCATCCGGCCCCGAGGCCATCACCGTCATCGCCCCCTGCGCGGCCTTGGCCGCCCCGCCCGAGACCGGCGCGTCCAGCATCAGCACGCCCCGCGCGGCCAGATCGGCGCCCAGGGCGCGCGCATCCTCGGCCGATTGCGTGCAGCTGACCATGATCGCGCCGCCCGGACGGATGCGCCCGGCCACGCCGCCCTCGCCCAGGATCACCTGGCGGGCCTGCGCGCCGTTCACGACCAGCACGATCACCGCGTCGAAATCGCCGCCGAGGCCCGCGACGCCATCCGCCACGCCCTCGGCCCCCTGGGCCGCAAAGGCGTCACGGCGCCCCGCATCCAGGTCGATGCCGCTGGTGGCCAGTCCGGCACGCAGGCAGGACAGCGCTGCCCCCATGCCCATGGACCCAAGGCCTACGACGCATACTCGATAGCGGGTCGGGACGGACATCTGTGCTTCTCCCTGATCAGATTGGGACGCAGTCAGTCACAAACAGGCGCGCAATGCAACAATTTATCTCAATAAGTCACGTTTTTTAACATCCCTGCCCATCGTTGCGGTGATAGTTTTTTTCCGTTCCCGCAGATTTCACGGCCCGACGGCTACCGGACGGATTTACACCGCCGCGTGCCCGGCGTTCTGTCGGCAGCGGATCGCAACACCGGAGGGGACGACATGGCGACATCACTGGTACTGGAACGCAAGGGTCAGCTGGCGCTGCGCGACATCGCGCTGGATCAGGACCTGTCGCCCACCGACGTGCGCATCGCGGTCCATACGGTCGGCATCTGCGGGTCGGACGTGCATTACTATACCCACGGCAAGATCGGCCCCTTCGTGGTCGAGCAGCCGATGGTCCTGGGCCACGAGGCATCGGGCACCGTGGTCGAGGTCGGCGCCCAGGTCACGCACCTGAAGCCCGGCGACAGGGTCTGCATGGAGCCCGGCATTCCCGATGCGACCTCGCGCGCGGCCAAGCTGGGCATCTACAACGTCGATCCGGCGGTGCGGTTCTGGGCCACCCCGCCCGTGCATGGCTGCCTGACGCCGCAGGTCGTGCATCCGGCGGCCTATACCTACCGGCTGCCCGATCAGGTCTCCTTTGCGCAGGGCGCGATGGTCGAGCCCTTTGCGATCGGCATGCAGGCCGCGTTGCGGGCACGCATCCAGCCGGGCGACATCGGACTGGTCACCGGCGCCGGGCCCATCGGCATGATGACCGCGCTGGCGGCGCTGGCGGGGGGCTGCGCCAAGGTGATGGTCGCGGACCTGGCCCAGCCCAAGCTGGACATCATCGGCGCCTATCCGGGCATCGAGACCGTCAACATCCGCACCACCCCCGCAGCCCAGGCGATCGCCGAGGCCACCGATGGATGGGGCGCGGACGTCGTCTTCGAATGTTCCGGGGCGGCCCCCGCGATCCTGGGCCTGCCGGCGCTGGCGCGTCCGGGCGGCACGATCGTGCTGGTCGGCATGCCGGTCGATCCGGTGCCGGTCGACATCGTCGGCCTGCAGGCCAAGGAGCTGCGCATCGAGACGGTGTTCCGCTATGCCAACGTCTATGACCGCGCGATATCGCTGATCGCGGCGGGCAAGGTCGACCTGTCGCCGCTTATCTCGGCCACGATCCCCTTCGCGGACAGCATCGCCGCCTTCGACCGTGCGGTCGAGGCGCGCGACACCGACGTCAAGATCCAGATCCGCATGCCGGACTGAAACGCGCCTGAAAAGTATGACCGCCGCCCCGGCGTTTTGGAATGGCTGCAGCCCTGGGTTGCAGCCATTTCCCATCGGGCAAGGCACCCCTGGCGCGGCCATGCTGCATGGCAGCATTTTCATGCCGTGGTTCCCGTCCCACTGACATGATGATTTTTCGGCGCCTGGTGTCAAAAAAGTATCTGAAGATTCGCCGTGCGGTCGTGGCCCCGTCCCGACCACCCGTGCTAGCAAAGGTCCAGCGCCTTGGAGGGCCGGCATCGCAGCAGCGGGCCGTGCTGGCGCGGAGAGGGGGAACGCGATGCAGCCAGATCTGGAACTGGTCCATATCCGCAAGGGTGAATCCTTTGCCGCGTGGCAGCACGGCTATCCCTTCCGCACGGTCCGCTGGCACTTCCATCCGGAATATGAGATCCACCTGGTCGTGGCGACGTCGGGCAAGTTCTATATCGGCGACCATGTCGGCGAATTCGGGCCGGGCCAGCTGATCATGACCGGACCGAACCTGCCCCAGAACTGGATCAGCGACATCCGCCCCGGACAGATCGTGCCCTGCCGCACCAAGGTCATCCAGTTCCCCGAAAGCTTCATCGAGGCCGCCCGCGGGGCATTCCCCGAGCTGGAATCGGCCCGGCACCTGCTGGAGCGCAGCCGCCGGGGCCTGCTGTTCGACGACGACACCTCGCGTGCGGTGATGCCGCTGATGGGCAAGCTGATCGACGCGCGCGGCGTGCGCCGGCTGGGGCTGTTCTTCCAGATCCTGGACCTGCTGGCGACGGCGCCCAAGGCGCAGACGCTGGCCAGCCTGAGCTTTGTCATGGACATGCAGCGGGCCGAGGAGTCGGACATGAACCGCGCCCTGGGCCATCTGCGGGAAAACCTGCTGGACGCGGTCAGCGAAACGGAACTGGCCGACCTGACCGGACAGAGCCAAAGCGCGTTCTCGCGGTCGTTCAAGCGCCATACCGGGACCACGCTGGTCCGCTATCGCAACCAGATGCGGATCGACCTGGCCTGTCACATGCTGCTGTCGGACCCCGACGCCAAGGTCGCCGATATCTGCTTTGACGTGGGCTTTTCGAACCTGTCGAACTTCAACCGCCATTTCCTCAAGCTGAAGAAGATGTCGCCGTCGGAATTTCGCGCGACCTTCGCCGCCAACCAGACGATCCGCATGGCCAGCTGAACCCGCCACACCACCCCATACCCTGCGCGACGCGGTTCCCCATGCGGGCCGCGACCGGAGGGGGACTGCCGACTGCACATCGAAGGGAGGACTATGATGAACACCTTGCTCAAGACCGTATCCGCCGCCGCGCTGGGCTTTGTCGCCTCGACCGGCCTTGCCGCCGCCCAGGACGACACGCTGAAGATCGGCATGACGTTCCAGGAGATGAACAACCCCTATTTCGTGTCCATGCAGGAGGCCCTGAACGAGGCCGCCGCCCAGATCGGCGCCGAGGTCATCGTGACCGACGCGGGCCATGACGTGGCCAAGCAGATCTCGGACGTCGAGGACATGCTGCAGCAGGGCATCGACATCCTGCTGCTGAACCCAACCGACAGCGCGGGCGTCGAATCGGCCGTGCGCATGGCCAAGGACCAGGGCGTGATCGTGGTCGCGGTCGACGCCAACGCCAACGGCCCGGTCGACACGTTCGTCGGCTCCAAGAACCGCGACGCGGGCTATCAGTCCTGCGCCTATCTGGCCGAAGCCCTGGGCGGCCAGGGAGAGGTCGCCATCCTGGACGGCATCCCGGTCGTGCCGATCCTGCAGCGCGTCGAGGGCTGCAAGGAGGCCCTGGCCGAGCACGAGGGCATCACCCTGGTCGACACCCAGAACGGCCGCCAGGACCGTTCCGTCGCCCTGGGCGTGGTCGAGAACATGATCCAGTCGCACCAGAACCTGGCCGGTATCTTCTCGGTCAACGACGGCGGTGCGATGGGTGCGCTGGCCGCGATCCAGGGGTCGGGCCGCGACATCAAGCTGACCTCGGTCGACGGCGCCCCCGAGGCGGTCAAGGCCATCGCCGACGGCGGCCCGTTCATCCAGACCACCGCGCAGTTCCCGCGCGACCAGGTCCGCGTGGGCCTGGGCATGGCGCTGGCCCAGTACTGGGGCGCGCGCGTGGTACCGACCGAGGTGCCGATCGACGTGCGCACGGTCGATGCCGAGAACGCGGCCGACTTCAGCTGGTGACGGACCCGGCCGCGCCCCCCCCCCGGCGGGGGCGGGGC
>NZ_JXYF01000112.1:0-10787 GCF_000967735.1 Paracoccus sp. S4493 | reverse complement strand
CCCGCCTGACCGGCGGCCCGCACCGCCTCGCTCAGGGCCTGCGCCGCGGCCAGGCGCGCGGCCTCGGCATCCGACCAGCGGCGGTACAGCAGCAGCCCCTCGGCCAGGCGCAGCGCCGCGCCGATCTCGCGGTATTTCGCCGCCGCGCGCGCCTGACGCGCCAGCGTCGCGGCCTGGGCGGACAGCTGGTCCAGCGTATCGTCCACCCGCGTCAGGTTCGCCTCGGCCCCGTTCAGCTTCAGCTCCGCCTCGTGGCGGCGCGCATAGAGCCCCGAGATCCCGGCCGCCTCCTCAAGGATGCGGCGGCGGTTGCGGGGCTTGGCGTTGATCAGCTCGCTGATCTGGCCCTGCCGCACCAACGCCGGGCTGTGCGCCCCGGTCGAGGCATCCGCGAACAGCATCTGTACGTCGCGCGCCCGAACGTCCTTGCCGGCGATCTTGTAGGCGCTGCCCGCGTCGCGGGTGATGCGACGGGTGATGTCGAACTGATCGTCCTCGTTGAAGCCCGCGGGCGCCAGACGGTCGCGGTTGTCGACGCTCAGCGAAACTTCGGCATGGGCACGGGCATTGCGGCGCGTGGTGCCCGCAAAGATCACGTCCTCCATCCCCTCGCCGCGCATCGCGGTAGGGCGGTTTTCGCCCATGACCCAACGCAGGGCCTCCAGCAGGTTGGACTTGCCGCAGCCGTTCGGCCCGACCACGCCCGTCAGCCCCTCGCGGATGACCAGATCGGTCGGGTCCACGAAGCTCTTGAAGCCGTTCAGTCGCAGGCGGTCAAAGCGCAAGGGGTCGGGTCCAGATTCGAAAAGGCTGGCGGATTGTCCATCCGCAGGGGGGACAAGTCAACCGGACCGCAAGATGTCGCCCCGCCGGGACACTTATCCACAAGATGCGCGGCGTCGCCACTGGCGCGCCCGGGGGCCGCACGCTACTCTTGCGGCATGATCCGCAGCCTTGCCATCATCCTGACGTTCCAGCTGGTCGGAGAGATCACCTCGCGCGGCTTGGGCCTGCCCCTGCCCGGCCCGGTAGTCGGACTGATCGCGATGGTCGCGGCCTTCATCCTGCGCCCTGACCTGGCGCAGGCGATCCGCCCCACGGCGACGGGACTCTTGTCGCATCTGTCGCTGTTCTTCGTGCCTGCGGGCGTTGGCATCGTGGCCCACTGGGATCTGCTGCGCGAACAAGGGCTGGGGCTGGCCACCGCCCTGACGGGATCGACGGTGCTGGCCATCGCCGCAGGCGCCTGGGCCTTCACCGCGGTGGCCCGCCTGACCGGATCCGAAGAACGCGCCGCCCTGAGGGACCAGGGGCGTGAGTGATCCGGTCCTGATCTGGTCCTATCTGGCGCAGGGGCCGCTGTTGTGGCTGACCGCCACGCTGGTCGCGTACCTCGCGGGCGACGCAGTGTCGCGCAGACTGGGCCGCTCCAGCTGGGCCAACCCCGTGCTGATCGCGGTGATCCTGCTGGCGGTGCTGCTGGGGATGACGGGGACCGACTATGCCACCTATTTCGACGGCGCGCAATTCGTGCATTTCATGCTGGGGCCGGCCACCGTGGCGCTGGCGCTGCCGCTTTATGACAACCTGCCCCGCGTGCGGCGCGCGGCGTGGCCGATGCTGGCAGGGTTGCTGGCCGGATCCGGCGTCGCGGTCGTCTCGGCTCTGCTGATCGCCCGCGCCTTCGGGATCGAGGGATCGGTCCTGGCCTCGCTTGCACCGAAATCCACCACCGCGCCGGTGGCCATCGGCATCGCCGAACAGCTGGGCGGTCAGCCCACGCTAACCGCGGCGCTGGTTCTGCTGACAGGCATCTTCGGCGCGATCGTGGTCACGCCTCTGCTGAACGCGATGAAGATCCGCGACTGGCGCGCGCGCGGATTTGCGGTGGGCGTCGCCGCGCATGGCATCGGAACGGCCCGGGCGTTCCAGGTAAACGCCACGGCGGGCGCGTTTTCGGGCATCGGCATGGGCTTGAACGCGGTACTGACGGCGATCATCGCCCCGCTGGCCCTGCGTCTGTTCGGCGGCTAGGCGCTTTCAGGTATTTGGACAAAGAAGAAGTCAGTCTCCTTTGTCCAAATACCCCCTTTTCCGGCCCTTATGGGCGGTCAGGTCGATTTGGGACGAAAGGCCTGGATTCGTGCAGGATCGGTCTCGATGCGCGCCGCACCCATCAGGTCCAGGCAGTAGGGGACAGCGGCAAAGACCGCATCCAGGCAGGTCGCGATGGCTGCGGGCTTGCCGGGGATGGTGATGATCAGGCTGCGCCCGCGGATCGCGGCGGTCTGGCGCGACAGGATGGCGGTCGGTACCTCGCGCAGGGAGGCGCGGCGCATCTCCTCTCCGAAACCGGGCAGTTCCTTGTCCATCACGTCGGCCACGGCCTCGGGCGTCAGGTCGCGCGGCGCGGGGCCGGTGCCGCCGGTCACCAGGATCAGGTCCGCGCCCCCGTCGGCCAGGTCGCGCAGGGTGGCGGCAACGCTGTCGCGGCCGTCGGGGATGATGTGGCGGTCGATGATCATGGGCGAGGTGACGACACCCCGCAGCCAGGCCTCGGCGCCGGGGCCGCCCTTGTCCTCGTACTCGCCTCTCGACGCGCGGTCGCTGACGGTCACGATGGCGATCCGGGCGGCCCCGGCGGTCATTTCGCCACGCGGGCGTTGCGGTTGGCGATCAGCTTCAGGCGCAGCGCGTTCAGGCGGATGAAGCCCGCCGCGTCCTTCTGGTCATAGGCGCCCGCGTCGTCCTCGAAGGTCACATGCGCCTCGCTGTACAGCGAATGATCCGACCAGCGGCCAACGCAGGTCGCCAGACCCTTGTAGAGCTTCAGCCGCACCGTGCCGGTCACATGCTCCTGGCTCTTATCAATCAGGGCCTGCAGCATCTCGCGCTCGGGGCTGAACCAGAAGCCGTTATAGATCAGCTCGGCATAGCGCGGCATGATCGAATCCTTCAGGTGGCCTGCGCCGCTGTCCAGGGTAATCTGCTCGATCCCGCGATGGGCTTCCAAGAGGACCGTGCCGCCCGGCGTCTCATAGATGCCGCGCGACTTCATGCCGACGAACCGGTTCTCGACGAAATCCAGACGGCCGATGCCGTGCCGGCCGCCCAGCTCGTTCAGCTTGGTTAGGATCGTGGCGGGCGACATGGTCTCGCCATTGATCGCCACCGCATCGCCCTTCTCGAAGGTGACCTCGATGAACTCGGGCTGATCGGGCGCGTCCTCGGGGTTCACGGTGCGCTGATAGACATAGTCGGGCGCGGCCTCGGCAGGGTTCTCCAGCGCCTTGCCCTCACTGGAGGTGTGCAGCAGGTTCGCGTCGACGCTGAAGGGCGCCTCGCCGCGTTTATCCTTGGCGATGGGGATCTGGTTCTTCTCGGCGAACTCGATCAGCTTGGTGCGGCTGGTCAGGTCCCATTCCCGCCAGGGCGCGATCACCTTGATCGACGGGTCCAGCGCATAGGCCGACAGCTCGAACCGGACCTGGTCGTTGCCCTTGCCGGTCGCGCCATGCGCCACCGCATCCGCGCCCGATTCCTGCGCGATCCGCACCAGATGCTGAGAGATCAGCGGCCGCGCGATCGACGTGCCCAGCAGATACAGCCCCTCGTACAGCGCATTGGCCCGGAACATCGGGAAGACGAAATCGCGCACGAATTCCTCGCGCACGTCGATGATGTGGATGTTCTCGGCCGCGATGCCCAGCATCAGCGCCTTTTCGCGCGCGGGCTCCAGCTCCTCGCCCTGGCCCAGATCGGCGGTGAAGGTCACCACCTCGCAGCCATATTCGGTCTGCAGCCATTTCAGGATGATCGAGGTATCAAGCCCCCCCGAATAGGCGAGGACGACTTTTTTCGGCGCGTCGGACATGCGGTTAACCCTTCGTCGAAGTTTCAGCGGGAATACGGCGATTTGCGCGTTGTCACAAGGGTTCGGGGGCGATTAGCGTCTGGGCGATTTCAAACGAGTGATTTGATGCTGGCCTTTCGCCTTCTCCGCCATTCCATTCTGCAGCTGACCGGCAATCTGGGCGCGGCGCTGACGCTGTCGGTTCTGCCGCTGTTGCTGGCCGCCCTCGGCATCGGCATCGGGATGGCCGCGCACCAGGCCCTAGCGGTCGGCGATCCGCCCGGGATCATTGTCGCAGTGGTGGCAGTGGCGATCATCGCGACCTTCGTGCTGGCCTTCGTCAGCCTGGCTGCATCCTGGCATCGTCACGTCCTCCTGGGGGAACGCCCGCAGGTCTTTCGCAGCATCGGAGGTTCCGAGGCGCGCTATTTCTGGGCGGCGGTCAGGATGAGCCTCGTCATCATGCTGATCGTCTTCATGCCCATGATCCTCATCGTGGCGCTGACCTCGGCGCTGAACGGCAGCATCTACGTCACCATGCTGGCCAGCTTGATCATCGGGATCGCGGTGGCCATCATCGGCCTGCGCCTTGGAACAGGGCTGGCCGGGGCGGCCATCGGCGCCGCAAGGTCGCTGACGACCGGCTGGAAGGGGACGGAATCCTGTCTGGGCACCCTGCTCCTTCTGGCCGTGTTCAGCCAGATCCTGCAGACCATTCTGAACCTTGCGTCGCAGATCCCCGGTCTGGTGGGGCTGGTGGCCACGCTTCTGGCTGCCTGGCTAGGCACCCTGCTGTCGCTGTCGATCATCACCACGCTCTGGGGGCATTTCGTCGAGGGTCGCGCGCTGCGCTGACCCTTGCCAACAGGCCCGTTTCGCGGCATGGGCGGGGCATGGAAAACTTTGTCGCCGCCGTCCGTCTGGCCGAGGCCGCGCTTCGCGACCTGTTCGAGCCTACGCCCCTGCAACGCAACGACCATCTGTCGGCGAAATACGGCGCCGACATCTGGCTCAAGCGCGAGGACCTGACCCCCGTGCGCAGCTACAAGCTGCGCGGGGCGTTCAACGCGATGCGCAAGCAGGTCACGCCCGGCGCGCCCGGGCATTTCGTCTGCGCCAGCGCGGGGAACCATGCCCAGGGCGTTGCCTATGCCTGCCGCCATTTCGGCGCGCGCGGCACGATCTTCATGCCGATCACCACGCCGGGACAGAAGATCGACAAGACCCGCATGTTCGGCGGAGACGCGATCGAGATTGTGCTGAAGGGCGACTATTTCGACCAGACTCTGGCCGCGGCCCAGGCCTTCTGCGCCGAACAGGGCGCGCAGTTCCTGTCGCCCTTCGACGCCCCCGACGTGATCGAGGGGCAGGCCACCGTCGGCATGGAGATGCTGGCGCAGCTTGGCCGCGCGCCCGACCTGGTCGTGCTGCCCGTGGGCGGGGGCGGCCTGTCAGCGGGCGTCACCAAGCTGCTGGCGACCCAGGCGCCGGACACCCGCTTTGCCTTTGCCGAACCCCTGGGCGGCGCCAGCCTCAAGGCCGCACTGCAGGAGGGGGCGCCCGTGGCCCTGCCGGCGGTGGACAGCTTCGTCGACGGTGCCGCGGTCGCGCGCATCGGGGCCCTGCCCTTCGAGGCGCTGCAGCGCTTTACCCCCGCCGACGTCTATCTGGCCCCCGAGGACCGCATCTGCCGCACCATGCTGGAGATGCTGAACACCGAAGGCGTGGTGCTGGAACCCGCGGGCGCGCTGGCGTTGGACGTGCTGGGTGATCTGGGCGACCTGTCCGGCAAGACCGTCGTCGCGGTCTGTTCGGGCGGCAATTTCGACTTCGAGCGCCTGCCCGAGGTCAAGGAGCGGGCCCAGCGGTTCCAGGGCGTGAAGAAGTATTTCGTGCTGCGCATGCCGCAGCGCCCCGGCGCGCTGCGCGATTTCCTGGACTTGCTGGGACCGAACGACGACATCGCGCGGTTCGAATACCTCAAGAAATCCGCCCGCAACTTCGGTTCGGTTCTGATCGGGATCGAGACGTCGGACCCGGCCAACCTGATCACGCTGATGGCGCGGCTGGACCGATCGGGCTTTGCCTATCGCGACATCACGAACGACGGCATCCTGTCGGAACTGCTGGTCTGATCACGACGCCCAGGCGGCCGCCTGACCGCCCTGGTCGCCGTCCATGACATGCGGCAGGTCGCGCAGGAACAGCTGCTTTGTATGGCCGAAGCTGGCGCGCAGTGCCGCGGGGGCCAGGGCCGTCTGGTCGCCGCGGGCCAGCTGCTGTTCGGCGCGCAGGCACTGGGCGCAGAACTCGGTGAAGCCGATGTTCAGCGCCAGGCCGCGCAGCAGGTGCAGGTCCTCGGCCAGGTGCAGGGTGCGGCTGTCCAACGCGAACAGATGCGCCTCGATCTCGACCAAGATCATGTCGATGATGGGCAAAAGCTCCTCGGGGCCAAGCTGGTCGCGCAGCTCGATCACGCGGTTCCAATCGATCATTCCCCAAACCCTTCGAATCGCTGACATGCCCCTGTCTAGCGCGGCCGCGTTGCGAAAAGTTTAACCGCGGGGAACGGGGCGGTTTACCCGAAATTTACGACCGGCACGCTATGCATGGTCCCATGACAGCCGCGAATCGCCCCTCTCTCCTCTCCGACACGGCACCGCCCAAGCAGAAGCGGCTGGTGCTGCTGGTCGATGACAGCGCCGCGCAACGCCGGCTGCTGGCGCGGCTGCTGAAACGCGGCGGCTATGACGTGATCGAGGCCGCCAACGGGGCCGAGGCGCTGCAGCTGTGCGAAAGGCTGGCCCCGGACCTCGTGCTGTCGGACTGGGTGATGCCCGAGATGACCGGCCTGCAGTTCTGCGCCGCGTTCCGCCAGTTGTCGCGCCCGAACTATGGCTATTTCGTGCTGCTGACGTCGAATGCCGACGCCCATGCCATCACCGAGGGCTTGCAGGCCGGCGCCGACGATTTCCTGACCAAGCCCGTGGCACCCCAGGAACTGCTGGCGCGCCTTGCCGCCGGCGAGCGCATCCTGCGCATCGAGGAGGAGCTGCGCGCCAGCAACACCCAGCTGCGCCAGGCCCTGTCGCAGCTGTCCGAGACCCAGGCCGCGATGGAACGCGACCTGCGCGAGGCGCGCAAGCTGCAGCAGGGGCTGGTGCGCGAACGCTCCGGGCGGTTCGGCCAGATCGAGATCAGCCTGCTGTTGCGCCCGGCGGGCCATATCGGCGGCGACCTGGTGGGGTTCTTTCCCATCGGCGACGACAGGCTTGGCCTCTATGCGCTGGACGTATCAGGGCATGGCGTGACCGCGGCACTGCTGACGGCGCAGCTGTCGGTGCACCTGTCGGGGTCGTCCGACCAGAACATCGCGCTGCGCGGCGCGCTTGGCGGGGCGGATGCGGGGGGGCCGGCAGCGCTGGCACATTTCTTCAACACGATGATGCTGGAGGAGATGAACACCGACACCTACTTCACCATGATCTATGCCGAGCTGAACCACATGACCGGGCATCTGCGCATGGTCCAGGCGGGGCACCCCCACCCCGCGCTGCAACGGGCCGACGGCACGGTGACGCATCTGGGCGCGGGCGGCATGCCGATCGGCGTCTTCGAAAGCCCGCTCTTCGACGAGATCGACATCACCCTTGGTCCCGGCGACCGTCTGCTGATCGCATCCGACGGCATCACCGAGGCCACGACCCCCAACGGCCGCCAGCTGGGCAATGACGGGCTTGAGGCGGTGATGCGCACCAACGCCTTCCTGAACGGCCATTCCTTCCTGGAATCAATGGCCTGGTCGGTGTCGGAATATTGCCGCGGCGAACGGCAGGACGACATGTCCGCGGTGCTGGTCGAGTTTCGTGGCACGGGCAAGGTCATCCGCCTGGACGACGGCTAGCGTCCCGCCAGCCACCCCGACAGCGCCGCACGCGACCCCGGATCAGCCAGCGCGTCCATCGCCTGCGCGGGCGTCATCCAATGCGCACTGTGTCCCGGTTCGGTCGGCGGCGACAGGCGGCTGATAGGCCGTGCCACCCAGATCTGACAGCGCTTTTCGGCGTGCATGTCGTAATCGGGTGAGAAGCAGAACCGCCGATAGCTGCCCAGATAGCGCGGCGCGCCGATGGTCCAGCCGGTCTCCTCGGCCACCTCGCGGTGCAGGGCCGCCAGGGCGTGCTCTCCGGGGTCGATGCCGCCGCCGGGCAGCTGGAATTCGGGTTCGGGCGCCTTCTGATGCGTCAGCAGGATGCGCCCGTCGCGCCACAGGATCGCATAGGCGCCGGGCCTGCGGCGATAGCGGGGTCCGGTCAGCGGCGGTTGTCCGAAACGTGGGATCATGGGGCACCTGTCTGATTGCCCGCCCGTGATAGCCCGGACCGGGCGTGGCGGAAAGCGGCGTGCCCGGGCCCCCTTGGGATCGGCGGAAAATGCCTTATATTGGGCGCAACCGGGCGCGCAATGTCGGCGCCGACACCACCTCAAGGATCAATCATGAGCAAGATCAACCAGATCGCCTGGGACGACACCGTACTGCCCTTTCAACTTGACCGCAGTTCCATCCGGGGCCGCGTGGTGCGTCTGGACGGCGTCTTGGACCATATCCTGTCGCGTCACGACTATCCGCCCGCCGTCAGCGCCATGGTCGCCGAGATCGCGCTGCTGACCGCGCTGATCGGCCCGACCGTCAAGCTGCGCTGGAAGCTGAGCCTGCAGGTGCGCGGCAACGGCGCGATCCGCACGCTGGCCGCCGACTATTTCGCCCCCGAGGGCGAGGGCAAGCCCGCCCGCATCCGGGCCTGGGCCAGCTTCGACCCCGATCGCCTGGATGCCCGTGCCCCCTTCGAGCAGATCGGCGAGGGCTATTTCGCCATCCTGATCGACCAGGGACCGGGCAGCACCCCCTATCAGGGCATCACGCCGCTGACGGGTGGGTCGCTGTCGGCCTGCGCGCAGACCTATTTCGCGCAATCCGAACAGTTGCCGACGCGGTTCCAGCTGGCGTCGGGCCAGTCGCGCCTGTCCGGTCAGGACGCGCAGTGGCGCGCCGGCGGCATGATGCTGCAGACTTTGCCCGGCAATCCGGCGCAGCCGACCGAGGGCGGCAGCGGCGAGGGCGGGCTGATCGAGGCGGCCGACATCCTGCAGGGCGCGGAATCCGAGGATTGGAGCCGGGCCAACATCCTGCTGGACACGGTCGAGACGCTGGAGCTGATCGGCCCCACCGTCGGCCCGACCGACCTGCTGCTGCGCCTGTTCCACGAAGAGACGCCGCGGGTCTTCGACGCGCACCGCGTGGAGTTCGGCTGTTCCTGCGACGCCGACCGGGTGCGGGGCACGCTGTCGATCTATTCGGCCAAGGATATCGCGCACATGACCACCCCGGAGGGGACCGTGACCGCCGATTGCCAGTTCTGCGGCGCGCATTACGTCTTCGACCCGCAAAGCCTGGGCTTCGAGGCGACGGTGGATGCCGACGGCAACCCCCTGCCCGACAGCGACAGCGACAAGGCGGCCGAGTGACGGAGTGGTCCGAATCCCGCCTGCGCGACGCCCTGCGTCGCGCGGCGGACCCCAGCTCTGACTATGACCTGAACCCCGAAGCCGCGCCGCCGGACGCGCCCCTGCGCCCGGCGGGGGTGCTGGCGGCGTTTCGCGCCGATGACGGGCGCCTGGTCCTAACCAAGCGCGCGTCGGGGCTGCGCCACCACCCCGGCCAGATCGCCCTGCCCGGCGGCAAGGTCGATCCGGGCGACGCCGATGCCGTCGCCGCCGCCCTGCGCGAGGCGCGCGAGGAGATCGGTCTGGACCCGTCCCAGGTGCGCGTGCTGGGCTGCCTGCCGCCGCACCGCACCGTCACAGGCTTTTCCGTGACCCCGGTCCTGGCTTTGATCGACGGCCCCTTCGCCCCCGTCCCCGAGGCCGGAGAGGTGCAGGAGGCGTTCGACCTGCCCTTTGCGCATGTCGCCGACCCCGCCCGGTATCGCGTCGAACGCCGGCGCTGGCGCGGCGGCTGGCGCAGCTATCACGCGGCGCCGTTCGGGCCCTATTACCTGTGGGGCGCGACCGCGCGCATCCTGCTGGGACTGGCGCGGCGCCTATGACCCGGTTGCCCGCGCATGTGCTGGAGGATGCCGCCCTGATCCGGGTGCTGGACGCGCTGCAGGCAGAGGGCGATCACGCCTATCTGGTGGGCGGCGCGGTGCGCAACGCGCTGTTGGACCAACCCATCGACGACATCGACATCGCGACCGACGCCCTGCCCGACCGGGTGACCCGGCTGGCACATGCTGCGGGCCTCCGTGCCGTGCCCACGGGCATCGACCACGGCACCGTGACGCTGATCGCCGGCGGGCGCGGGTTCGAGGTCACGACCTTTCGCCGGGACGTCGACACCGACGGGCGTCATGCCGTGGTCGCGTTCTCGACCGACCTGGCCCAGGACGCGGCGCGGCGCGATTTCACGATCAACGCGCTTTACGCGGGCCGCGACGGGGTGGTGATCGATCCGATGGGCGGCCTGCCCGATCTGGCCGCCCGTCGCCTGCGCTTTGTCGGCGACGCCCACGCGCGGATCACCGAGGATTACCTGCGCATCCTGCGCTTCTTCCGTTTCCTGGCCCGCTACGGGCAGGATGCCGACCCGGCCGCCGTCGCCGCCTGCGGCGAGCATCGCGACGGCCTGTCGCGCATCGCCCGTGAACGCATCGGGGCGGAACTGAAGAAACTGCTGGACGCGCCCGACCCCGGCCCGGCGGTTGCCCTGATGGACCGGACGGGGGTGCTGCATCAGTTGCTGCCCGGTGCCGATGCCGCGCGCCTGCAGGCGCTGCTGGACGCCGAACCCGCGCCCGGCGGCTGGCTGCGCCGTCTGGCGGCGCTTGGTCCGGTCCAGCCCGACCTGCGCCTGTCGCGCGCCGACCAGCGCGCG